>NZ_CM000745.1:4593669-4736746 GCF_000161455.1 Bacillus pseudomycoides DSM 12442 | reverse complement strand
CAGTATATTATTTTCGTCAACAAGTTTTTTCGATAACTTGTATCTCTCATTTGCTGACTCTGCCTATTATATAGACTTTCCCATCTCTATGCAAGTATTATTCTAAAAAAAAATAAGAGAGGGAAAATCCCCACTCTTATTCTTCAGAAGCCTCTTCGCTTCCATCTTCTTCTTCATCTTTTTGCGCTTTTGCTACTGTTGCTACTTCTTGTTCATTTTCCAAACGGATTAATCGTACACCTTGCGTATTACGACCCATTTGAGAAATTTGATCAACTGGCATACGGATAATAATACCCGCAGCTGTAATTAGCATAATATCTTCTTCGCCAGTTACAGACTTAACTGCTACTAATTTACCGTTTTTATCTGTGATATTACATGTTTTTAAACCTTTACCACCGCGACTTTGTAGACGATATTCATCAACCGGTGTACGTTTTCCGTAACCATTTTTGGTTACAATTAAAACGTTCATATCCTCTTCAACAATTTCCATACCTACAACTTGGTCTTCATCACCTAGTGTAATAGCTTTTACACCTGCCGCATTACGTCCCATAGAACGAACATCTTGCTCATTGAAACGAATTAACATACCGTTACTTGTTCCAACAATAATATCCTTATCACCAGATGTTAAGCGTACAGAGATTACTTCGTCCTCTTCACGAAGGGAAATTGCAATTAAACCATTCGTACGTATATTGGCAAATGATGAAAGAGGCGTTCTCTTAGAAATACCTTGTTTTGTTGTGAAGAATAAGAATTGATCATCACCAAATTCACGGATTGGAATAATAGCGTTGACCCACTCACCTTTATCTACTTCTAACAAATTAACAATTGGTATACCTTTTGCCGTACGGCTATACTCTGGAATTTCATATCCTTTTGTACGGTATACTTTACCTTTGTTTGTGAAGAATAGAATATGATCATGTGTAGACGTTGTCAATAAATGCTCAACAAAGTCATCATCATTCGTACCCATTCCTTGTACACCACGTCCTCCACGGTTCTGTGTTTTGTACGTAGAAGCTGGTAACCTTTTGATATAACCATTATGAGTAAGTGTGATAGCGATATTTTGCTCTGGGATTAAATCCTCATCTTCAATTGATTCCATACCACCAATTGTAATTTCTGTTCTTCTTTTATCATTAAAGCGTTCTTTTACTTCTGTTAATTCTTCACGAATAATTTCAAGAACCTTTTCTTCATCTGCTAAGATGGCCTTTAATTCAGCAATTAACTTCATTAAGTCTTGATATTCTTGTTCAATTTTTTCACGTTCTAGTCCTGTTAAGCGTTGCAGACGCATATCTAAAATTGCTTGCGCTTGTTTTTCACTTAAACCGAAACGTTCCATCAATCCTTGTTTTGCAATATCAGCAGTCTTTGAACTACGAATTAAAGTAATTACTTCATCAAGGTGATCTAATGCAATTCGTAACCCCTCTAAAATATGAGCCCGAGCTTCCGCTTTCTCTAATTCATAAGCAGTACGTCTACGAATAACTACCTGTTGATGCTCTAAATAATAATATAAAGTTTGTTTTAAGTTTAATACTTGTGGCTCCCCATTCACGAGCGATAACATATTAATACCGAAACTTGTTTGAAGCGCTGTATGTTTATATAAATTATTTAATAGTACGTTTGCATTTGCATCACGGCGTACTTCCATGACAATACGCATACCATTTCGATCTGACTCATCACGTAAATCTGTAATACCTTCGATTTTTTTATCGCGAACTAACTCTGCAATTTTTTCAATTAATCGAGCTTTATTCACTTGATAAGGCAGCTCTGTTACAATAATTGCTTGTTTTCCATTTGCCTTTTCTTCAATTTCAACTTTAGCACGAAGTATAATAGAACCGCGACCTGTTTCATACGCTCTTCGAATTCCACTTCTCCCTAAGATTAGACCCGCCGTTGGGAAATCTGGTCCCGGAATAAATTCCATTAATTCCGCAATAGTAATGTCAGGATTATGACTCAATGCTAGCACGCCATCAATTACTTCTCCAAGTTGATGAGGCGGAATATTTGTTGCCATACCAACCGCGATACCTGTCGTACCGTTTACTAATAAGTTAGGAAAGCGCGCTGGTAATACAATTGGTTCTCTCTCAGAACCATCGTAATTGTCTTGGTAATCTATCGTGTTTTTCGTAATATCACGCAACAGCTCCATAGAAATCTTAGACATTCTTGCTTCTGTATAACGCATTGCTGCTGCTGAATCTCCATCAACAGAACCGAAGTTACCATGCCCATCAACAAGCATATAACGTTGACTAAAATCTTGTGCCATACGTACCATTGTTTCGTAAACGGCTGAATCACCATGCGGGTGATACTTACCAATTACTTCACCAACAATACGCGCTGATTTTTTATATGCTTTATCAGCAGTAATCCCTAAATCATTCATTGCGTATAAAACCCTGCGATGCACAGGTTTTAACCCATCACGAACATCTGGTAGTGCACGAGATACGATAACACTCATTGCGTAATCTAAAAATGAGGTACGCATTTCATGACTAATATTAATTTCTCGAATTCGTGCTTGTTCTTGATTGTCTGACATCAACGAGCACCTCCTCTTACATTTCCGTTACATATACATTGATTTATATGTAGAAGACAGGAATGCTTAGATTCCTGTCATTACTTACTTAAATATCAAGGTTTTTCACGTATTTTGCATTTTCTTGGATAAAGTTACGACGTGGCTCTACTTTATCACCCATTAAAATTTCAAACGTTTCATCTGCTTCAATTGCATCTTGCAGAGAAACTTGAAGTAATGAACGTACTTCTGGATCCATTGTCGTTTCCCATAATTGAGTCGGATTCATTTCCCCAAGACCTTTGTAACGCTGAATACCAGGTTTTGGGTGAGCTGGTAACTCTGCTAATATCTTTTCAAGCTCTTTATCGTTATAAGCATATTGAATCTTTTTCCCTTGTTGCACTTTAAACAATGGTGGTTGTGCAATATATATATAACCATGTTCAATGATTTGACGCATATAACGATAGAAGAACGTTAATAATAGAGTACGAATATGCGCGCCATCAACATCGGCATCGGTCATAATAATAACTTTATGATAGCGAGCTTTTTCAATATCAAAATCCCCACCGATATTTGTACCAATCGCTGTGATAATCGTACGTACTTCATCATTAGATAAAATCTTATCTAATCGTGCCTTTTCAACGTTAATAATTTTACCCTTAAGTGGTAAAATCGCTTGAAAGTGGCGATCGCGTCCTTGTTTTGCAGAACCTCCTGCAGAATCTCCCTCTACGATGTAAATTTCACTAATCGAAGGATCTTTAGAAGAACAGTCTGCAAGCTTCCCTGGCAAACTAGATACTTCCAGCGCACTCTTTCGGCGTGTTAATTCACGTGCCTTCTTCGCTGCTACACGTGCACGTGCTGCCATTGTTCCTTTATCCACAATCTTACGAGCAACATTTGGATTCTCAAGTAAAAACTTTTCGAACGCTTCTGAGAAAACAGATTCTGTAATCGTTCTCGCTTCACTATTTCCAAGTTTTGTTTTCGTTTGTCCCTCAAACTGTGGATTCGGATGTTTGATGGAAACAATCGCTGTTAGTCCTTCACGTACATCTTCACCTGTTAGGTTACTATCAGCATCTTTTAAGATGTTATTTTTTCGTCCATAATCATTTATTACACGTGTTAGGGCAGTCTTGAAACCAACCTCATGTGTACCACCTTCATACGTATGAATATTATTCGTAAATGAATAAATATTGTTTGTATAACCTTCGTTATATTGAAGAGAAACTTCAACTTGAATTCCATCTTTCGAACCCTCTACATATACAGGTTCTTCATGAATCGGTTGCTTCGAGCGGTTTAAATGCTCAACATAAGATTTAATTCCACCTTCATAATGGAACTCTTTCTTCTGCTTATTTTCGCGTTTATCTTCAATTATCAATTTAATATTACGATTTAAAAATGCTAGTTCACGCATACGTGTTGCTAATGTATCAAAATCGTATTCTGTAGTTTCTTTAAAAATTTCTGGATCTGGCTTAAAACGAGTTATTGTTCCTGTATGATCTGTTTCACCAATTACCTTTAAATCTGCAGCTGGGATACCTCGTTCATACTTTTGATAGTGAATTTTACCTTCACGATGTACAAATACTTCCAACTCTGTTGATAGAGCATTTACAACAGATGCACCCACACCATGTAAACCACCGGAAACTTTATAACCGCCACCGCCAAATTTACCACCTGCGTGGAGTACAGTCATAATAACCTCTACAGCAGGGCGTCCCATTTTTTCTTGTATACCAACTGGAATACCACGACCATTATCCGTCACACGAATACTATTATCTTCTTCGATGCTAACATTAATTTCATCACAGTATCCTGCTAATGCTTCATCAATACTATTATCTACAATTTCCCATACAAGGTGATGAAGACCCTTCCCACTTGTAGATCCAATATACATACCCGGGCGTTTTCGAACTGCTTCCAGTCCCTCAAGCACCTGTATTTGACTTTCATCATATGAATTTTCCTGCATTTGCTTTTGTTCCATTGACACAAAGATCACCTACTTTTCCATTTAAACAGAAATTATGTTCTGTCTATTTCACAATCTACCGTGCCGTTCGTTACATGAATTGTTTTCGCTTGCTTTAATGTTTCGTGTTCAATTCCGTCGACACTTGTCGTTGTCACAAATGTTTGCACTTTTCCTTGAATTGTATTTAAAAGATGTGATTGACGATAATCATCTAACTCTGATAACACATCATCTAATAAGAGGATTGGATATTCTTTAACCTCTGAATAAATCAATTCAATTTCAGCTAACTTTAGGGAAAGTGCGGTTGTTCGTTGTTGCCCTTGTGAACCAAAGACTTGAACATTTTTATCATTAACGAAGAATTGTAAATCGTCACGATGAGGACCAATTAAAGTTGTACCACGGAAAATTTCACGTTGTTTCACAGATTGAAAACTTTCATAGTATACTTCTTTTATTTTCGACAAACCCATTGATTCTGATACATCTACGCTCGGTTTATAGACTATTTCTAGTTCCTCTAATCCCCTACTAATGCCACGATGGATTGGAGCAGCCCATTCTTGTAATAAATGCAGAAACTCAAAACGTTTTTGCAAAATTTTTGTACCATGTTCAATGAGTTGCAGTGTAAATACATCCAACATCGTTTCCTCATTTTTACTATTCCCTTGCATTTTTTTAAGCAAGTGATTTCGCTGCGTGAGCACTTTTTGATATTGACTTAACTCATACAAATAGACAGGAGCTATTTGTCCAAGTTCCATATCTAAAAAGCGTCTTCGTACTTGAGGGCTTCCTTTTACAAGATTTAAATCTTCTGGGGCAAACATAACAACATTCATTTCACCAATATATTGGCTTAACCTTTGTTGTTCTAGCTGATTTAATTTTGCCTTCTTCCCTTTTTTAGAAATATTTAATTCTAAAGACAAGGAACTGTTTCGCTTTTGTAATCTACCTTTTATTTTACCATAATCCTCATCCCACCGGATAAGTTCACGATCGTTCGAAGTTCGATGAGACTTGGCCATCGCTAATACATAAATAGCTTCCATCAAATTCGTTTTCCCTTGAGCATTTTCACCAATAATTACATTCACTTTATCCTCAAAGGAGAGATCCAGATATTCATAATTGCGATAATTTTTTAATTGTAATTCTTTAATATACAAAGGGCTCCCCCTTTATGCTTGAACTTGAAATGTTCCGTTTCCCGGAATTTCAACAATATCATTTGCATACAACTTTCGGCCTCTTCTATTTTCAAGCTCTTGATTGACATACACTTCGTATTCTTGTAAGAACCATTTAACAGCACCGCCTGTATCAATTACATCAGCTAACTTTAAAAATTGTCCCAGTGTAATATACTCAGTTGAAATCTTAATACGTTTCATAAAATCGCTCACTTTCTGAAAGTGTTCATTCTTTCATTGTACTAAATAAACCCGCATTAGGAAAGTAATACCCCGAAAATCAAATAAGGGCCACTAGCATATTCAAACTAGTAACCCTCACTCTCGCTTAGTAAGTACGAACTGGTAAAATTAATTGGATGATAGAATCATCATTTACTGTACGAATTAAGAATGGTCTCATCGCTCCAGTAAAACTAATTTTAATTTCTGTACTGTCTAACGCTTTTAATGCATCCATCATATATTTTGCACTAAAGGAGATTTTTAATTCTTCCCCTTCTATTTTTTCACATTGAACTTCCTCTACTACTTTTCCGATTTCTGGTGAATTTGAAGAAAGTTCCAGCATTTGTTGTTCTAACGTCGATAATTTCACAACATTATTGCGACCATCTCTTGCTAGTAAAGAAGCACGATCAATTGCTTGTAAAAACTCTTTTGTATTTACAAATATGTCGGTTTTACTTTCTGCCGGAATTAAACGTGTTGTATCCGGGTAATTCCCTTCTAACAACCTTGAGAAGAATAATAAATGTTTAGTTCGGAATAATACTTGATACTCCGTAATGACAATATCCACCATTTCTTCAGACTCATCTAGAATTTTGCTCAATTCATTTAAACTCTTACCAGGGATAACAACATTCGCTTGAAATTCATCAGAAATTGTATGACCTTCAATCTTCGCTTTACGAAGTGCTAACCTGTGACTATCTGTTGCAATACAAGTCAGTTCACTGTTATACACTTTCCAGTTTACACCTGTCAAGATCGGACGAGTTTCAGAACTTGAAACCGCAAATACAGTTTGACGAATCATATGTTTTAGTAAATCTGTCGGGATTTTAAATACATGATGTTCTTCAATTTGCGGTAATAATGGATATTCAGCAGCATCTAAACCATTTAGATTAAACTCTGACTTTCCAGATTTTATTTTTGTCATAAAATGATTTTCCACAGAGATTTCTACTGTGTCTTTTGGTAATTTTTTTACGATCTCACTAAAATATTTTGCTTGTAAAACAATGCTCCCCGATTGTGCAATTTCAACAATTTCTTTTCCATTTTCTTCAACTGGAATAAAAGATTCAATCGAAATATCAGCATCGCTTCCTGTCAATGTAACACCTTCTTCAGTTACTACAACTTTAATTCCTGTAAGTATGGGAATAGTTGTACGAGAGGAAACGGCCTTCATTACATCTTGTACACTTCTTACAAGATAGTCTTTTTGAATTGTAAAACGCATAGCGAAAACCTCCGGCAAGTATAAGATTTTATTTATTTAATAAATATAAAAAAATAGTAGTAATAGTAATAGGGCTTGTGGATATGTGGATAACTCCATTTAGAGACGGAAAAACAGTCTATCTACATGTGGATAGACTGTGTGTAAAACAAGGGAAGTTATTCACACTATTCAGCTACTACTTTAAAATATGATTGATTTCCTCAACTTGTTTTTGTAGTTGTGTATCAGTTTTTAATAGTTTTGAAATTTTTTCGTGCGCATGGATGACCGTTGTGTGATCACGTCCACCAAATTCTTCACCAATTTTAGGTAAAGATGAATCTGTTAACTCACGTGATAGATACATTGCAATTTGGCGAGGAAACGCGACTGATTTTGTGCGTTTTTTTGCTTTAAAGTCTTCTAGTTTAACTTGAAAAACATCTCCAACGGCTTTTTGAATATCATAAATAGAAATAATCTTTGGTTTAGAATTTGGAATAATATCTTTAAGTGCTTCGGCAGCTAAATCCGCATTAATATCTTTATTAATTAAAGATGAATAAGCAACAACTCGAATAAGTGCACCTTCTAGTTCACGAATGTTCGAGTCGATTTGATTTGCGATATAGAGCATGACTTCATTTGGGATGTCAAGGCCTTCCGCTTTCGCTTTTTTTCGTAAAATCGCAATTCTCGTCTCTAAATCTGGCGGTGTAATATCTGTAATAAGTCCCCACTCAAAACGGGAGCGAAGGCGATCTTCTAATGTCGGGATCTCTTTTGGCGGTCGATCGCTTGAGATTACAATTTGCTTGCTTTCTTCATGTAGCGCATTAAATGTATGGAAGAACTCTTCTTGTGTTTGTTCTTTTCCAGCAAGAAATTGAATATCATCTATAAGCAAGACATCGACATTACGGTATTTATTACGGAAATCGACAGCTTTATTATCACGAATAGAGTTAATAAATTCATTTGTAAATTTTTCTGATGATAAATAAACAACCTTAGCATTCGGATTATGTTCAATGACATAATGACCAATTGCATGCATTAGGTGTGTTTTTCCAAGCCCAACTCCCCCATAAATAAATAGCGGGTTATATGCTTTTGCTGGTGCTTCAGCAACTGCTAATGAAGCTGCATGAGCAAAACGGTTCCCAGAGCCAATAACAAATGTATCAAACGTGTATTTTGGATTTAACATGCTCTGTGGTAAGTGATTGGACTCATCATTTATTCTTTTCTTTTTAGCAGGAGGATAGTCAATCTCCTCTTCAGTTTGACTTTGGGGAATAATAAAGCGAATTTCTAGTTTTGCTCCTGTTAAATCATAAAGTGTTTCTGAAATTAGTTCTGAATAATGAGATTCTAGCCAGTCACGAGCAAATTCATTCGGAGCTGTAATCGTTAATATATCTTTTTTCAAAGCATGTGCTTTGGTTGATTTTAACCATGTCTCATAACTTGGTTTACTGACCTTTTTTTCGAGTTCTTTCAAAGCACTATTCCATAAATCAGAGATATTTTCCAAAGGTGTCCCTCCTTTACAAAGATGGTAAAAGAATAAGGTTGTGCAACAATTGTACAACCTCAAAATAACGAAATGTATATTTATACGAAACGTATTTTAAAACCTAAAAACGTCGTTTGTATACGAGATAGAGTTTTCGACAAAAAATACAAATGTGGACAACTGCTTACCCACATGTGATTATAACTGTCCACATGTTATGCACAATTTGTGGATAAACTAAACTTGTGGAAAACTTGTTCAAGGTGAAAACACAACTATAATATCAAAAAAAGATAGCGATAGCAATGAATTTCAGAAAGTTATCCACAAAATCAATACCTTGTGGAATAAACTTGTCCACAATACGATATACTGTGTAAAAGTGAAAAAATAATTTGTGGATACAAAAAAATGAAAAATATATTATCCACAAAGAAATAAAACAGCTGTGAAAAAAATTGTGAATAGGTTCAAAATGAATATTTGATGAAAATTTAGAGAACCATTGACATTTTCCTAGTTGATTAACTATAATTTATAAGACTGTCTTTAACAGATATTCCTCAGGGAGGTGTCATATAATGAAAAGAACTTACCAACCAAATAAACGTAAGCGCAGCAAAGTACATGGTTTCCGCAGCCGTATGAGCACAGCGAACGGACGTAAAGTGCTAGCAGCTCGTCGTCGTAAAGGAAGAAAAGTATTATCTGCGTAGACCACTGATCGTTCAGTGGTCTTTTTTTCTAGTAATAATGAATTTCCGCTGATGAAATACAGGAGTGTCAATTGATATGAAGAAAAAAAATCGTATAAAGAAAAATGATGAATTTCAGGCTGTTTTTCAAAATGGAAAATCAAATGCAAATCGTCAGTTTGTGGTCTATCAGCTTGAAAAAGCGGAGCAATCATACTTTCGCATTGGTCTTTCCGTTAGCAAAAAGTTAGGAAATGCAGTAGTACGTAATCGAATTAAGCGTATGATTCGCCAATCGATTGCAGAATTAAAAGATGAGATAGATTCTGGAAAAGATTTTGTTATAATAGCAAGGAAGCCTTGTGCAGATATGACATACGAACAATTGAAGAAAAGCTTAATTCATGCTTTTAAGCGTTCTGGTATTAAAATAACAAACAAGTAGCGTAGGAAAAGGAAAATGAATTACACTATATACATACCGAAACAAGGAGGAGCAGGCTGTGAAAAAAAAGATAGGCTTACTAGTCATGGTTATTGCTTTAATGGCAATTGCTACTGGCTGTAATGAAACGAATCAGCCGATTACACCGAAAAGTACAGGGATCTGGAATGAATATTTCGTATACCCGCTTTCTCAGTTAATCACGTATTTTGCAAACTTATTTGGTAGTAATTATGGTTTAGCGATTGTTGTCACAACTCTTATCATTCGTTTTGCATTGTTACCATTAATGATTAAGCAGACGAAGAGTACGAAGGCAATGCAAGTATTGCAACCAGAAATGGCGAAGTTAAAAGAGAAATATAGTTCTAAAGACCAAGCGACGCAGCAAAAGTTACAACAAGAAATGATGCAGTTGTATAAAACACACGGTGTAAATCCATTAGCAGGTTGTTTACCAATTTTTATTCAAATGCCAATTTTATTCGCATTTTACCATGCAATTATGAGGACGGCAGAGATTAAGCAACATAGCTTCTTATGGTTTGATTTAGGACATGCGGATCCGTACTATATCCTTCCAATTGTTGCGGCAATCACAACATTTATTCAGCAAAAACTTGCAATGGCAGGTACTGCTGGACAAAATCCACAAATGGCAATGATGATTTGGCTTATGCCAATCATGATTTTAGTCTTTGCAATTAACTTCCCAGCAGCATTATCACTATATTGGGTAGTTGGTAACATCTTTGGTATCGCTCAAATGTATATGATCAAAGGGCCTGAAATTAAGGCTAGTAAGGCAGGAGGATCAAGCAAGTGAGTATAATTACTGCTAAAGGACAAACAGTCGAGCTGGCAGTACAAGATGCTTTAAGACAATTAAAAGTTTCAAGGGATCAAGTAGACGTGAATGTGATTGATGAGGGAAAGAGAGGATTTCTAGGTTTTATAGGGAATCGTCCAGCTATCGTGGAAGTTGTAATGAAGAAAGATCCCATTCAAGAAGCTGAGCAATACTTACAAAGTGTTGTTCAGGAAATGGGTGTGGATGTGATGATTACGAAAAATGTAAAGGGCCGAGAAATTGAGTTTACACTTTTTGGAAAAGATGTAGGGGTATTGATCGGGAAAAGAGGACATACATTAAATTCTTTACAATATTTAACAAAACTTGTTGCGAATCGCAGTACAAAGCAATATATTGGTATCACAATTGATGCTGAAAACTATCGTAGTAAGAGAAAAGATACGTTAGAATCGCTTTCTTATCGATTAGCAAAACAGGTCACGGTAACTAAAAAAAATGTTGTGTTAGAACCAATGCCTTCTTTTGAGAGAAAAATTATTCATCAAGCATTGTCCAATCATCCAAATGTAATTACAACTTCCGAAGGGAAAGAACCACATCGACATGTTGTAATATCTTCCAAATAACCGGTTACTCATTCGAGTACCGGTTTTTTTCTTGTTAATTTATGAAAAATAGATTGTGGATAACTAAAAAACACTAAACTTATCCACTGTGAATAAGTTTAGTGTTTTTTACATGAGGACATAATAAAATGAGTTATTATTCTTTTGTAGATAGGTTCGTTATGGTATCCTAATAGTTTAGTGAAAGAAAAAATCATGTTGAAATAGAGAGAAATAAGCAAGTGAGGTGAAAGGACATGGATTTTGATACAATTGCTGCAATTTCCACGGCACTTGGAGAAGGGGCAATTGCCATTGTTCGAGTAAGTGGAGAGGATGCGATTGAAAAGGTCAATCGCATTTTTAAAGGGAAAGATTTAACGGCAGTTTCTTCTCATACGATTCACTACGGTCATATTGTTGATTTAGATACAGATCAAGTTATCGAAGAGGTAATGGTATCGATTATGCGAGCGCCAAGGACATTTACGCGTGAAAATATTGTAGAGATCAATTGTCACGGTGGTCTTGTTTCTGTAAATAAAGTATTACAACTTATTTTGGCTCAAGGAGTGCGTTTGGCAGAACCGGGTGAATTTACAAAGCGTGCATTTTTAAATGGGCGTATTGACTTATCGCAAGCAGAAGCTGTAATGGATTTGATTCGTGCGAAAACAGATCGAGCGATGAACGTAGCAATGAATCAAATGGAAGGGCGATTATCTAAATTAATCGGTCGCCTTCGTCAGGAAATTTTAGAAACATTAGCTCATGTAGAAGTAAATATAGATTATCCAGAATACGATGATGTCGAAGAAATGACGCACAATATTTTAATTGAAAAAGCCACACATGTTCGCGGTGAAATTAAAAAAATATTGGAGACATCTAAGCAAGGGAAAATTTTACGAGAAGGAATTGCAACAGCAATTATCGGAAGACCGAACGTTGGGAAATCCTCGTTATTAAATAGTCTCGTGCAAGAGAAAAAGGCGATTGTGACAGATATAGCAGGAACAACGCGCGATGTAATTGAAGAGTATGTCAATGTGCGTGGTGTGCCACTTAAACTTATTGATACGGCGGGAATCCGTGAAACTGAAGATATTGTTGAACGAATCGGTGTAGAACGATCAAAAGAAATGATGGGACAGGCTGATTTAGTTCTAATTGTAGTAAACTATAGTGAAGCATTAACAAATGAAGATGAAGACTTATTCCGTGCAGTGCGAGGAAAAGACTTTATTGTCATTGTAAATAAAACGGATTTACCAAAGCAAATTGATATGAAACGTGTTACAGAATTAGCAGGTAAAAATCGTATGATCACAACGTCGCTAATTGAAGAAAAAGGTGTGGATGAGCTAGAAAAAGCGATAGCAGATCTATTCTTTGAAGGAACAATTGAGTCAGCAGATATGACGTATGTTTCTAATGCGAGACATATCGGTTTATTAACACAAGCGGAAAAGACAATTGGAGATGCAATTGAGGCAATAGAGAACGGTGTGCCAATTGATATGGTTCAAATCGATCTAACAAGAACGTGGGAAATCCTTGGTGAAATTACTGGTGATACTGTTCATGAAAGCTTAATCGACCAATTATTTTCTCAATTTTGTTTAGGAAAATAACATATAGTTGTTTTAGAAGGATAGATAATTTTAGGAGGAATAATAATGGGATACAATGCCGGTTCTTACGATGTCATAGTAATCGGTGCAGGTCATGCAGGATGTGAAGCTGGGCTTGCAGCAGCACGAATGGGCTCAAAAACATTAATGTTAACAATTAATTTAGATATGGTTGCTTTTATGCCATGTAACCCTTCTGTTGGTGGACCAGCGAAAGGGATTGTTGTACGTGAGATTGATGCATTAGGCGGTGAGATGGGACGAAACATTGATAAAACTCACATCCAAATGCGTATGTTAAACACGGGAAAAGGTCCAGCTGTACGCGCCCTTCGTGCACAAGCGGATAAATTTTCATATCAACACGAATTAAAGAAAACAATTGAAGAAACGCCAAATTTAACATTACGTCAAGGAATGGTAGAGCGTCTAATTGTTGAGGATGATGTATGTAAAGGTGTAATTACACAATCAGGTGCTGAATATACAGCGAAAACAGTTGTAATTACAACGGGTACATTCCTACGTGGTGAGATTATCATGGGCGATTTAAAATACTCAAGTGGTCCGAATAATCAGCAACCATCTATCACATTATCTGAGCATCTAGAGGAACTTGGCTTTGATCTTGTCAGATTTAAAACAGGTACGCCTCCTCGTGTGAATAGCAATACAATTGATTATAGTAAAACGGAAATTCAACCGGGTGATGAAAAACCACGTGCATTTTCTTTTGAAACCACAAAATTTATTATGGATCAAATTCCATGTTGGTTAACATATACAAGTGAAGAGACACATCGTTTAATTGATCGAAACTTGCATCGTTCAGCTATGTATTCTGGTATGATTAAAGGAACAGGTCCACGTTACTGTCCTTCAATTGAAGATAAAGTGGTGCGATTTAACGATAAACCGCGTCATCAAATTTTCTTAGAGCCGGAAGGTCGTAATACACAGGAAGTATATGTACAAGGTTTGTCAACAAGTTTACCGGAAGATGTCCAGCGTGAAATGCTTAAAACGATTCCTGGTTTAGAGAATGTTGAGATGATGCGTACAGGTTATGCGATCGAATATGATGCAATTGTGCCAACTCAGTTGTGGCCGACACTGGAGACGAAAAAAATTAAAAATTTATATACAGCAGGTCAAATTAACGGTACGTCTGGTTACGAAGAAGCAGCAGGACAAGGAATTATGGCCGGGATTAACGCAGCATGCCGCTCTCTAGGGAAGAAAGAGGTTATTTTAGGTCGTTCAGATGCTTATATTGGTGTTTTAATTGATGATCTTGTGACAAAAGGGACAAACGAACCATATCGTCTTTTAACATCCCGTGCTGAATACCGTCTATTATTGCGTCATGATAATGCCGATCTTCGTTTAACAGAAATTGGCCAAGAAATTGGCTTAATTCCAGAAGAGCGTTACGGGCGTTTTACTGTGAAAAAGGAACAGATTGAACAAGAAAAATTACGTTTAGAAAGCATTATTATTAAACCACGTCCTGAAGTGCAAGAATTAATTCGCAGTGTTGGTGGAAGTGAATTAAAGGATGGAATACGTGCAAGTGACTTACTACGTCGTCCGGAAATGACGTATGAACATATTCGTATTCTTGCGCCAAGTGAAGTGGAAATACACGATGAAATTGCAGAGCAGGTAGAAATTCAAATTAAGTATGAAGGATATATTGAAAAATCCTTACAACAAGTAGAACGTATGAAGAAAATGGAAAGCAAAAAGATTCCTGTTGATATTGATTATGATGCGATTTCTGGAATCGCTTCTGAAGCAAGACAAAAATTAAAAGATGTTCGTCCTCTTTCTATGGGGCAAGCATCCCGTATTTCCGGAGTAAATCCAGCTGATATTTCCATTTTACTTGTGTATATTGAACAAGGAAAAATTGCGCGAGTATCGAACCAATAAATAATAAGGAGATATGGCAAGATGAACATAGAACAATTTCAATCTATGCTAGGAGAAAGAGGAATTAATCTTTCTCCTAGGCAATTAGAGCAATTTAAAATCTACTTTGAAACATTAGTAGAATGGAATGAGAAAATGAATTTAACAGCTATTACAGAGAAAGAAGAAGTGTATTTAAAACACTTTTTTGACTCGATTACAGCTGCTTTTTATAATGATTTTTCAAAGCCATTTTCTATTTGTGATGTCGGTGCAGGAGCAGGATTTCCAAGTATTCCATTGAAAATTTGTTTCCCGCATTTAAAAGTAACGATTGTAGATTCATTGCAAAAACGTATCAATTTTTTAAATCATTTAGCCCAAAAATTAGAGCTAAGTGATGTTGCGTTTTGTCATGATCGTGCTGAAACATTTGGGAAAAAAGAAGGTGTACGTGAATCATTTGATATCGTGATGGCGCGTGCGGTAGCACGTCTTTCTGTATTGAGTGAGTTATGTTTACCTCTTGTAAAAGTAGGTGGGACATTTATCGCTATGAAAGGTGCAGCTGCCAACGAAGAGATTGAAAATGGTAAGTATGCTTTAGAAATACTTGGCGGTGAACTAAAAGAGATTTCTACTTTCCAATTACCATTTGAAGAAAGTGAACGTAATATTTTAGCAATCGTGAAAAAGCGCAAAACACCAAAGAAATATCCGCGTAAGCCAGGGACACCCAATAAATTACCTATTGAAAAATAAATCTTATTAGACGTAAGATTAAATTATATAAATGAAAACGTAAATGTTTCATAGGAAACATTTCTGTGTAGGACATTCAATAGGCCCAAAGGTGGTGGAATATGTATGAAAAATACGTTTTCTCGTTTATTTGGCTTTGGAGATAAAGAGAGCGAATTCGAATTACAAAACGAAAGCCATGAAGAAATAGATAAAAAGATACATGAAGAAATACAAGAAATTCCGATAGCAAATATCATTCCCAATCGCTATCAACCACGTACAGTTTTTGATGCCGCGCGTATTGATGAACTTGCGTTGACCATTCGTACACATGGACTCATTCAACCAATTGTTATCAGAAAATATGAAGAAGATAAGTATGAAATTATTGCCGGGGAAAGACGTTTTCGTGCTGCAACGAAATTAGGGTGGGAAAAAGTTCCAGCGATTATTAAAAACTTAAATGATACGGAAACAGCTTCTGTTGCTCTCATTGAGAACTTGCAACGTGAGGAATTAACAGCAATTGAAGAGGCTGTTGCTTATCAAAAGCTAATTGAGTTACATAATTTAACACAAGAGGCATTAGCGCAGAGGCTCGGAAAAGGACAATCAACAATCGCAAATAAGTTGCGATTATTAAAGTTGCCTGAAGAAATTAAACGAGCATTGCTAGAAAAGAGTATTACAGAACGTCATGCCCGTGCCCTTATTCCTTTAAAAAATGAAGAATTACAGTTGAAAGTTTTACAAGAAATTGTAGAAAAGCAATTGAATGTAAAACAGACTGAGGAACGCATTGCTAAGCTATTGGAAGAAGTAAAACCAAAGCGTAAGGCAAAACAGAAAGCAGTAAGTCGTGATATGCGAATTGCAATGAATACGATTAGACAATCGCTACAAATGGTTACAAATAGTGGACTGAAAGTAAACTCTGAAGAAGAAGAATTTGATGAGTACTATCAGATCACAATTAAGATTCCTAAAAAAAAATAATTCATATTTGCAAGAGATCTCATCCTTTGGAGAGATCTCTTTTCCTATATTTTTCTTCTTAAATGAAGAAGGAGTTTTGGAATAAATTTTGAAGTTTAATAAGGATGCAAAAGAAAAATTTTCATTTCATGTTACAATAAACATAATTATTTTCAGAATAAGACAGAAAGGTTGAAAGTAGGTGACATCATGGGAAAAATCATTGCTATTGCTAATCAAAAAGGCGGTGTAGGGAAAACAACAACGTCTGTTAACCTAGGAGCTGGATTGGCACAGGTAGGAAAAAAAGTATTGCTTATTGACATTGATGCTCAGGGGAACGCAACGACAGGTGTAGGAATTGAAAAGTCGGAATTAGATCAATGTATTTATAATGTTCTTGTGGAAGATACTGATGTTCAAGGGGTTATACAAAAAACCGCAACTGAAAATTTAGATGTTCTACCTGCTACAATTCAATTGGCAGGTGCTGAAATTGAACTGGTACCGACCATTTCCCGGGAAGTTCGTTTACAAAGGGCTTTGCAGCCAATCCGTAATGAATATGATTATATTATTATTGATTGTCCCCCATCTTTAGGCTTATTAACAATTAATGCACTAACGGCAGCAGATTCTGTTATTATTCCAGTTCAGTGTGAATACTACGCATTGGAAGGATTGAGTCAATTACTGAATACAGTTCGACTTGTACAAAAGCATTTAAATAAAAATTTAGCAATTCAAGGTGTACTATTAACCATGCTAGATGCACGTACAAATTTAGGGATTCAAGTTATAGATGAAGTGAAGAAATATTTTCGAGATAAAGTATATCGTTCTATTATTCCGCGCAATGTTCGTTTGAGTGAAGCACCAAGTCATGGAAAACCAATTATGCAGTATGATGCTAAATCAAGAGGTGCAGAAGTGTATATAGATTTAGCAGAGGAAGTGATTGCTGGTGGCTAAAGGATTAGGAAGAGGGATTAATGCTTTTTTTCCAGATTTAGATGTGAGAGAGGAAGAAAAAATTCAGGAAATTGCACTAACTGAATTAAGGCCAAACCCCTACCAACCGCGTAAAAACTTTCAAAAAGAAGCTATTCAAGAACTGGCAGCATCTATTAAAGAACATGGTATTTTACAGCCTTTAATCGTAAGGAAAAGTATTAAAGGATATGAAATCGTTGCTGGTGAACGTAGATACCGTGCTGCAAAAGAAGCATGCCTTGAAAAGGTGCCAGCTGTCGTTCGAGAATTAAATGAACAGCAAATGATGGAGTTTGCTTTGTTAGAAAATCTACAACGTGAAGATTTAAATCCAATGGAAGAAGCTTTGGCATATCAAATGCTAATGGATGAGTTGAATGTAACTCAAGAGCAATTAGCAAAGCGCCTTGGAAAAAGTAGGCCATATATTGCTAATTATGTTCGGTTGCTTACACTTCCTTTATTTGTTCAAGAAATGATTGCGAATGGAAGTCTATCCATGGCACATGGACGGACATTACTTACAATAAAAGATGAAGAACAGCTAAAGTCTTTATTAAAGCGTATTGAAAAAGAAGGATTGAATGTTAGACAGCTAGAGCAAATTGTTCAACAGATTCATCAACGCGTTTCACGTGAAACAAAGACAGTGAAGCGAGAGCGGAATATATTTTTCGAAGAGCGTGAAACATTGTTAAGAGAAAAGTTTGGAACAGGTGTAAAAATTAAAGAAACAAAGAAAGAAAAAGGGAAAATTGAAATAGAATTTTTCGATAAGGAAGATTTAAATCGCATTTTAGAATTATTATCTGGGGAAAACTGAAAAGCAAACCATCTTTTTATTTATAGATGGTTTGCCTTTTTTAATACGGATAATTTCTGATCTGTTTCCTTTATACTTTGGGCAATAACGTCCGCCATTTTCATAACGAGGCTTAATCTTGTATTTTGCAAGACAAAAAATTCCATGAAACCATTTAAATTTACGATACCATGTATGTGTAGCTCGCCAATTACAGGTAACTTTTTGTTCATTGCTGCACCAGGTTTACTAGGTCCTTCACCAACAGTTATGGAACCGATACTTTGTGATTTTCCAAGACAAGCATCAATGGCAATAATAAAAGAATCAGGAATTAAAGTTTGTATATTCTGAATTTTATCTTCGAGATTTAACGCATGGATTGGTTCATCAAGTGTGCCGAATACGTGGAAATTTTGAATGTTCATTTGTTCTAGTTTAGATCCGACTAGTGGGCCAAGGGCGTCACCGGTTGAACGATCTGTTCCTATGCAAATTAGGCTGAGGGGGGTATTTTGACTAATAGGTATATGTGAGAGAAGAAAATCACTAATTGTTGTACAAGCCTCTAAATCGTGATGCATAATATTTTGTGATTCTTTTTCAAAAAAAGGTAAGCGGAAATTCCCTATATTCATGAATCATCCATCCTTCTGATAAATTTTATGATTCACTGTAAAGTTTTATTGAAAAAAATGTAATATGGAAAATTATAAGTTCTTTATTTTTGCAAGCCGTTTATAAAACAGGAAATAATAGTACTAGTATATATATATTCATTACATTTTATACCTGAATCAAAGTGAACAAATGCAAATACAGCAATAAATTTTTTTTCAGAAATGGAGAAAACTTCTGATACAATAAAGAATGAATGAAAAAGAAATTTTTATCGGAGAGGTAGAAGTATATGGATGTATTAACACAAGGATTCGAAGCTACCAAGAGATATTTATTAGATTCAGATCGTTGGGCTTATGTCGGAATGGCAACATTAAAAATATTGATAATTTTAGTACTTGGTGCAGTAGTAGTACGTATTGCTAGAGCAATTGTAAGAAATGCATTCCGTATGGGAAGTCGTTCACCAATTCAAATCTCAGAGCGTCGTACAGTTACAGTAGCGAAATTGCTTGAAAACATTGTGGCATACGTTGTTATGTTCATAATGTTAATAGCGATTTTAGGCGTATTTAACATTAATGCATCAGGTTTACTAGCTGGGGCTGGGGTAATCGGTTTAGCAGTCGGTTTTGGTGCTCAAAGCTTAGTAAAAGATGTTATTACAGGATTGTTTATTTTATTAGAAGATCAGTTTTCGGTAGGTGACCATGTTCGTATCGGTCAATTTGAAGGTGTAGTTTTAGAAATTGGATTACGTACAACAAAGATAAAAAGCTGGACAGGGGAAATTCATATTTTGCCAAATGGTGGTATTACGCAAGTAACGAACTTTTCCATTAGTAATAGTGTAGCTTTTGTTGATATATCAATTTCCTATGAAGGTGATATAGCACGAGCAGAACAGGTAATTGAAGATTTATTAGAGGAATTACCTGAAAGATATGAAGAAATGGTAGCAAAACCAGAATTATTAGGAATTCAAACACTTGCTGCATCTGAAGTTGTACTACGTGTTGTCTCTGAAGTAGAACCAATGAAACATATGGCTATTGCTAGAGCCCTTCGTAAAGAGATTAAAAATCGTCTTGATTTACATGGTATTGAAATTCCATATCCACGTATGGTCTTATATAATCGGGAAGAAATGGTTAGTGAGAAAGCAAATTAGTTGTGAGAGGGGTTTAGAGAGTGGAGCAAAAGCAATATAACTTGTACGATGTTGTGGAAATGAAGAAGGCCCATCCATGTGGTGCAAATCGTTGGAAAATTATTCGTATGGGAATGGATATCCGCGTTAAGTGCGAGGGATGTGGCCATTCGGTAATGATTCCTCGAAGAGAGTTTGATCGCAAGGTGAAAAAAATTCTTGTAAAGCATGAAGAATAGAGAAGAAGTAACAGCTGCTCCAGGCAGCTGTTACTTTTTTGAACTTTTAGGGAACTTGTCATTTTATTCGTTACTATCTATAATGATGGAAGATTGAGACATAGGAGTGAAAAATATGGGATTAACGGCTGGGATTGTTGGTTTACCTAACGTAGGGAAATCAACATTATTTAATGCAATTACACAAGCGGGAGCAGAATCTGCAAACTATCCATTCTGTACAATTGATCCGAACGTAGGGATTGTAGAAGTACCAGATGAACGCTTAAATAAATTAACGGAACTAGTAGAACCGAAAAAAACTGTTCCAACTGTATTTGAATTTACTGATATCGCAGGTATCGTAAAAGGTGCAAGTAAAGGTGAAGGATTAGGAAACAAATTCTTATCTCATATTCGCCAAGTAGACGCAATTTGCCAAGTTGTTCGTTGTTTTGAGGATGAAAATATTACACACGTTTCAGGAAAAGTAGATCCAATTGATGATATTGAAACAATCAATTTAGAGCTAATTTTAGCAGATTTAGAATCTGTTGATAAACGTATTGAACGTGTAGCAAAATTAGCAAGACAAAAGGATAAAGAAGCAGTATATGAGCACGAAATTTTAGTTCGCTTAAAAGAAGCATTTGAAGCGGGAAAACCAGCTCGTACTGTTGAGTTTACAGAAGAACAAATGAAAATTGTTAAAGGTCTTCATTTGCTTACGACGAAAGAGATGCTTTATGTAGCAAACGTAAGTGAAGATGATATCATGGATCCATCTGAAAATGAATATGTGCAGATGGTAAAAGAATTTGCGGCAAATGAAAATTCACAAGTAATTGTTGTTTGTGCAAAAATTGAATCAGAAATTGCTGAGTTAGATGAGGAAGAGAAAAAAGTATTCCTTGAAGAGTTAGGTATTGAAGAATCAGGTTTAGATCAGCTGATTCGTGCTGCATACGATTTATTAGGCTTAGCTACTTATTTCACAGCTGGTGTACAAGAAGTACGTGCATGGACGTTTAAGAAAGGTATGAAGGCACCACAATGTGCTGGTGTTATCCATACAGACTTTGAACGTGGATTTATTCGTGCTGAAACAGTTTCATATGATGATTTAATGGAGAACGGTTCTATGACAGCAGCTAAAGAAGCTGGAAAAGTACGTTTAGAAGGAAAAGAGTATATCGTAAAAGATGGAGATGTTATGCACTTCCGCTTTAACGTGTAATTTTATATTTCCTAGGAAAAATAGGGATATAAACTTGGCAAATATATCATATGTTTGCCAAGTTTTTTATTTATTGGTTAGTTGATTCATCTAACTTACTATGATATAATCTAAACTCGTGAGTAATTACTATATAATTAATTGCTCCTTGCCCATTATGGGCCGTTTAGACCAAAAGGAGGTGAAAGTGTAATGAAAAAGTACGAAATCATGTACATCATCCGTCCAAACATGGAGGAAGAAGCTCAAAAAGCTTTAGTTGAGCGCTTCGCAGGCGTTTTAACTAACAATGGTGCAGAAATCATTAACACAAAAGAGTGGGGTAAGCGTCGTTTAGCTTACGAAATCAACGACTTACGTGACGGTTTCTACATGATCTTAAACGTAAATTCTGATGCAGAAGCTGTTAAAGAATTCGATCGTTTAGCTAAGATCAACGAAGATATCCTTCGTCACATCGTTGTTAAAGAAGAAGAAAAATAATTAAGATATATAGGGAGAGTGGTTCGATTGATGAATCGTGTTATCCTCGTTGGTCGTTTAACTAAGGACCCTGACTTACGTTACACGCCCAATGGTGTTGCGGTAGCTACTTTCACGTTAGCTGTAAATCGCGCATTTGCAAATCAACAAGGTGAGCGTGAAGCTGACTTTATTAATTGTGTAATATGGCGTAAACAAGCAGAAAACGTGGCGAATTATTTGAAAAAAGGTAGCTTAGCAGGCGTAGATGGACGTCTTCAAACTCGTAATTATGAGGGACAAGATGGTAAGCGTGTATATGTAACAGAGGTTCTTGCGGAGAGCGTACAATTTTTAGAGCCGCGTAATGGCGGTGGGGAGCAACGTGGTTCATTCAATCAGCAACCATCAGGAGCTGGTTACGGTAACCAAGGCTCTAACCCATTTGGTCAATCTGGTAATTCAGGTAACTCAGGTAACTCTGGATTTACGAAGAATGACGATCCATTTTCAAATGTAGGTCAACCGATTGATATTTCGGACGACGATTTACCATTCTAATGGTATAAATCGGTTATTTTTAACAAAGAATGGAGGGAAATAGACATGGCAGGACGCAAAGGTGGACGTGCGAAACGTCGTAAGGTGTGTTTCTTCACATCTAACGGCATCACTCGCATTGACTATAAAGATGTTGATTTATTAAAACGTTTCGTTTCTGAGCGTGGTAAAATTTTACCTCGTCGTGTAACAGGAACAAGCGCAAAATACCAACGCAAACTTACAGTTGCAATTAAACGTGCTCGTCAAATGGCACTTTTACCATATGTTGGTGAATAATAGCGTATGAAATGCACAGTAGAGTCGGACTCTACTGTGCATTTTGCTATGCTTTTCTTTTTGGAAATAGGAGGTAAAAGATGAAACGTACAAGGCTTATTACAGAAGGGGCAGTTTTGTTAGCTGTATATGCAGTTTTACTTTTAACGTTCTTGTATGTACCTGTTATAAGTATGGTTGCAATATTTGCACTTCCATTGCCTTTTCTATTGTTTATGGTAAGGTATCCGTTTTCTAGTACATGTATGCTGTTTGGAGCATCGATTCTTGTTACTATCATTATTAGTTCGCCACTTAGTCTTGTGAATACATTCATGTCAGGCATAATAGGCATCTCTTTAGGATATATGTATAAGAAGAAAAAAGGACCAGCAGAAATATTATTGGTAGGAACGCTTGTATATTTGCTTAATTTTGTACTAGTTTATGTAGCGAGTATACAATTTTTTAACATAGATTTTCTTAAGGAAATGCAAGATATGTTCAAACAAGGAATGGAACAAAGTGAAAAAATAATGAAGGCAGCAGGTGCGCCAATTAACCAAGAGCAAAAAGATTTATTAGGGCAATTTAGTGATATGCTTCGAATTCTTCTGCCAAGTTTGCTTGTAATGGTTTCTTTAATATATTCTTGGATTACAGTATTAATAGCGGGGAATGTTTTAAAGAGATTAAAGTATGCGATAGAGCCATGGCCTAAGTTTAGGGATATGCGATTGCCAAAAAGCATTGTCTGGTATTATGTAGTATTTATTTTACTTTCAACATTTATGAAGGTGGAATCAGATTCATATGTATATATGGCATTTTCTAATCTATATGCCATCTTTTCATTGCTGCTCCTATTCCAAGGTTTTTCATTTATAGCCTTCTTTGCGCATGTAAAAGGTTATGCAAAAGCGATCCCTATTCTCAGTTTTATCGTATGTATGATTATTCCAATGTTGTTTCCACTAGTAACAATCTTAGGTATAATTGATTTAGGCTTTTCGTTACGTTCTAAAATACAACCAAAATAAGCAAAGACGAGAGAAGGATATATGAGCTTATTATATGACGTAAGCTTGTAATGGAAGTTTAACTTTGGGGCGTTTAATCTGTTCAACTGACCATTGATGGAAATTGAATGATTTCCTATTTGTGTTAGTTTTACTTTATAGGAGTTGGGTACATGCCTGAATTTTATAAGAGACAGCGGTTTTTATATCCTGTTTATGTATTAGCTTTTTTTATGCTTGTGCTTATTACCATTCTCGGTTATTTGCACTGGATAATGGGAATGGCCGCTTTTTTTATTTTTTGTATTGTTCTCTTTTTTGTAATTCGATTTGAGTTAGCCTTTCAGAGGAATTTTGAAAAGTATACAACGGATATGATTACAAGAGTAAAGAAAGTAAGTAATGAAGCGTTTAATCAAATGCCAATTGGTATTTTGTTATACAATAAGGATTATGGAATTGATTGGGCAAATCCTTATTTGTCCTCTTGTTTGGGGCAACACTCTTTAGCAGGATGGCATTTGTATGATGTATCAGAAACATTACTCCTCTTTATTAAAGGAGAAACTGCGGATGATATTGTATCTTTAAATAATCGTAAGTTTCGTGTGTTTGTAAGGAAAGAAGAAAAGCTGATTTATTTCTTCGATGTAACAGAGCAAACAGAAATTGAAAAAATGTATGAGGATCAGCGTACAGTTCTCGCGATTATTTATTTGGACAACTATGATGAAGTTACACAAGGTTTGGATGACCAATTGCGTACGAACATCACGAGTCTTGTGACATCACGTCTAAATGAGTGGGCTATCAAATACGGTGCATATTTAAAACGAGCTTCTTCAGAGAGATTCTTTGTTGTGTTAAATGAAAGTATTCTGGCACAAATGGAGAAAGGAAAGTTTGATATTTTAGATCAAGTGCGTGAAGAAACATCAAAACGAAATATTCCACTTACATTAAGTATTGGTGTAGGATCAGGCGACTTATCTTTATCAGAGCTTGGTGCGATGGCACAATCGGGTTTAGATCTTGCTTTAGGGCGAGGTGGAGATCAAGTTGCGATTAAACAAGCGACAGGTAAAGTGAAATTTTATGGTGGCAAGACAAATCCAGTGGAAAAACGCACGCGTGTACGTGCACGGGTTATCTCTCATGCATTGAAAGATTTAGTATTAGAGAGCAGTAATGTTATTATAATGGGTCATAGAGCTCCTGATATGGATGCAATTGGGGCGGCCATTGGAATTTTAAAAGTAGCACAGTTGAATGAGCGTGAAGGGTACATTGTACTAGACGAGAATGACTCTGATAAAGGTATTAAACGTTTAATGGATAAGGTAAAGCAAAATGAGAATTTATGGTCTCGTTTTATTACACCACAGCAGGCTATGGAGTTTGCAACAGACGATTCATTGCTTGTCGTTGTTGATACGCACAAACCATCAATGGTGATGGAGGAAAAGCTTTTGCATAAGATTGAAAATGTAGTTGTGATTGACCATCATCGCCGTGGTGAGGAATTTGTTGAGGATCCTCTTCTTGTGTACATGGAGCCATATGCGTCTTCGACAGCTGAACTTGTGACGGAACTTCTTGAATATCAGCCGAAGCGTTTGAAAATGACAATGTTAGAAGCTACAGCATTACTTGCAGGGATTATAGTGGATACGAAAAGCTTTACATTCCGGACAGGTGCCCGTACATTTGATGCAGCTTCGTATCTACGCTCGCATGGAGCGGATACAGTACTTGTACAAGAATTGTTAAAAGAAGATATGGAGCAGTATTTAAGAGTTGCAAAAACAATTCAAAATGCTTACATTTATAAAAATGGAATTGCAATTGCGAAAGTAGACGGCGATGAATATTATGATCAAGTATTAATCGCACAATCAGCTGATACGTTGCTGACAATGACAGGAGTAATCGCATCTTTTGTCATTGCGAAACGTGGGGAAAGCTTCATTGGAATTAGTGGGCGTTCTTTAGGCGAAGTAAACGTGCAACTAATTATGGAAAATCTAGGTGGCGGCGGACATTTAACGAATGCAGCTACACAAATGAAAAATGTAACAGTAGATGAAGCTCAAGATAAACTTCAATTTGTTATTGATGACTATTTACAGGGAGGCACACAATCATGAAGGTAATTTTTCTAAAAGACGTAAAAGGTAAAGGGAAAAAAGGAGAAATAAAGAACGTACCAGATGGTTATGCAAATAACTTCTTACTAAAACAAGGATTAGCTGCGGAAGCAACAAATAGCAGCATGAAAACGTTAGAAGCACAAAAACGTAAAGAAGAAAAAGATGCAGCGGCTGAACTTGAGAATGCGAAAGAGTTAAAAGAAACTCTAGAGAAATTAACTGTAGAATTAAAAGCAAAGTCTGGTGAAGGTGGTCGTTTATTTGGTTCTATTACAAGTAAACAAATTGTAGATGCGATGCAAAAAGCACATAATATTAAGCTTGATAAACGTAAGTTTGAAATGGACGATGCAATTCGTGCATTAGGATATACAAACGTAACTGTGAAATTACATCCACAAGTAACAGCGACAGTAAAAGTTCATGTTAGTGAACAATAAAAATAAGTTAGGCAAGGAGGATTGCGCATGAGTGACGTACTTGCTGATCGTACCCCTCCGCATAATATAGAGGCTGAGCAAGCGGTTTTAGGTGCGATATTTCTTGATCAAGATGCATTAACTTCAGCTTCAGAACTGCTAATGCCGGAATCTTTCTATCGAACAGCACACCAAAAGATTTTTGAAGTTATGCTTAAACTATCTGATAAAGGAGAACCTATTGATTTAGTTACCGCAACAGCAGCGCTTGCTGATCAAGGGTTGTTAGAAGAAGTTGGTGGTGTTTCTTATTTAGCTGAATTAGCGGAGGCTGTTCCGACAGCGGCCAACGTAGAATATTATGCACGCATTATTGCTGAAAAATCACTTTTGCGTCGTTTGATTCGAACGGCAACTCATATTGTTTCAGATGGATATGAGAGAGAAGATGATGTGGAAGGTCTTTTAAATGAGGCGGAGAAAAAAATATTAGAAGTATCACATCAGACAAATGCAAAGGCATTCCAAAATATTAAGGATGTTCTTGTAGATGCTTATGATAAAATTGAACTTTTGCATAATCAAAAAGGTGAAGTTACAGGAATACCAACTGGATTTACTGAATTAGATAAGATGACAGCGGGATTTCAACGTAACGATTTAATCATTGTGGCAGCTCGTCCTTCAGTGGGAAAAACGGCATTTTCACTGAATATCGCGCAGAATGTGGCAACTAAAACAGATGAAAATGTAGCGATTTTTAGTTTAGAGATGGGTGCTGATCAGCTTGTTATGCGTATGCTTTGTGCAGAAGGAAATATTGATGCACAAAGGCTTCGTACTGGCTCGTTAACTTCAGATGATTGGGCAAAGCTGACAATGGCAATGGGAAGTCTTTCGAATGCTGGAATATATATTGATGATACGCCAGGAATTCGAGTTAGTGAAATTCGTGCGAAATGCCGCAGATTAAAGCAAGAACAGGGACTTGGAATGATTTTAATCGATTACTTACAGCTTATTCAAGGTAGTGGGAAATCTGGTGAAAACCGTCAGCAGGAAGTATCTGAAATTTCCCGTACATTAAAAGGAATTGCGCGTGAGCTACAAGTTCCTGTTATTGCCTTATCTCAGCTCTCTCGTGGTGTTGAATCTCGTCAAGATAAACGTCCGATGATGTCTGATATTCGTGAATCAGGAAGTATTGAGCAGGATGCCGATATTGTGGCATTCTTGTATCGTGAGGATTACTATGATCGCGAAACCGAAAATAAAAACACGATTGAAATTATTATTGCCAAGCAACGTAATGGTCCAGTAGGTTCTGTAGAGCTCGCATTCGTGAAGGAATTTAACAAATTCGTAAACTTAGAGCGACGTTTTGACGATGGACATGCGCCACCGGCATAGTAGAAGTATAAAAAAGGAACACATTTCTTATAATAAGATGTGTTTCTTTTTTTTATGAATAAAAAATAGAGCTTTCATCGTGTGAATAAAGAATTCTTACGAACGAAATTGATAAAAGATAAAAAAATGTTCGTTTTTAAATTGACTTCTCTTTTCATTTTGGTACAATTATATTGTTTGAAAAGTTCGTTTGAAAATTGCGGAGGTGCTTGAATAATGTCTTCAGTAGTAGTTGTAGGAACACAGTGGGGCGATGAAGGAAAAGGTAAAATTACTGATTTCCTTTCTGAACATGCGGAAGTAGTTGCAAGATATCAAGGTGGAAACAACGCAGGACATACAATTGTTTTTGGCGGTGTTAAGTATAAACTACACTTAATTCCATCTGGTATTTTCTATAAAGAAAAAATTTGTGTTATCGGAAACGGTATGGTAGTAGATCCAAAAGCATTACTTGTAGAATTAAAATACTTACACGATCGTGGTGTAAGCACTGATAATTTACGTATTAGTAACCGTGCGCACGTTATTTTACCTTATCACTTAAAACAAGATGAGTTAGAAGAAGAGCGTAAAGGTGATAACAAGATCGGTACAACGAAAAAAGGTATTGGTCCAGCATACATGGATAAAGCTGCTCGCGTTGGTATTCGTATGGCTGATCTTTTAGATCGTGAAGCATTTAAAGAAAAGCTTGAACGTAATTTAGCAGAAAAAAATCGTCTGTTTGAAAAAATGTATGATGCAGAAGGATTTAATGCAGATGAAATCTTTGAAGAGTACTTTGAATATGGTCAAAGAATCGCGCAATACGTATGCGATACATCTGTTGTATTAAATGATGCGTTAGATGAAGGACGCCGCGTATTATTTGAAGGTGCACAAGGCGTAATGCTTGATATTGATCAAGGTACGTATCCATTCGTTACATCTTCTAACCCAGTTGCTGGTGGTGTAACAATCGGTTCTGGAGTTGGTCCTTCTAAAATCAATCGTGTAGTAGGCGTATGTAAAGCATATACAAGCCGTGTTGGTGACGGTCCATTCCCTACTGAACTTAATGATGAAATTGGCCATCAAATTCGTGAAGTTGGTCGTGAATATGGTACAACAACAGGTCGTCCACGTCGCGTAGGTTGGTTTGACAGCGTTGTTGTAAGACATGCACGCCGTGTGAGTGGTTTAACAGATTTATCTTTAAACTCTATCGACGTATTAACAGGTATTCCAACTGTGAAAATCTGTATTGCATATAAGTATAATGGAGAAGTTCTGGATGAAGTTCCAGCAAACTTAAACATTTTAGCAAAATGTGAGCCTGTATATGAAGAGCTTCCAGGTTGGACAGAAGATATTACTGGTGTAAAATCATTAGAGGAGCTTCCTGAAAATGCAAGACATTATGTAGAGCGTGTGTCTCAATTAACAGGTATCCAATTATCTATGTTCTCTGTTGGTCCAGATCGTAATCAAACAAACATCGTTCGTAACGTATACGGTGTTTAATTGATATAAAATTGGTTTATTTAAGAAAAAACTCATGTAAACATGAGTTTTTTCTTATCTTATATAAAAAAATATAAAAAAGGTATTGCAAAAACAAAAGTTATTATGTTATGATAACTCTTGTCGTCACGAAAATATGACGTTGGTGAGTATGAGCCATTAGCTCAGTTGGTAGAGCATCTGACTTTTAATCAGAGGGTCGAAGGTTCGAGTCCTTCATGGCTCACCATTTTATTTTTCGTGGCCCGTTGGTCAAGTGGTTAAGACACCGCCCTTTCACGGCGGTAACACGGGTTCGAATCCCGTACGGGTCATATCTTTTATATATGTTTTGTGGTCCCGTGGTGTAGTGGTTAACATGCCTGCCTGTCACGCAGGAGATCGCCGGTTCGACCCCGGTCGGGACCGCCACTTTTGTTTATACCACCATTAGTGGTTTTATATATATATGTTTTGGCTCGGTAGCTCAGTCGGTAGAGCAGAGGACTGAAAATCCTCGTGTCGGCGGTTCGATTCCGTCCCGAGCCACTCTCAGGATATTAAGTGGGCCCACTTAATATCCTTTTTATATTCTTCAATTTTACAAATGAGAGTAGTTATTTTACAATAGAATGAGGAGCCTCTAGCAGTTGAAGCTAGGGGTTTTTCTGTAGATTGTATAGTGTTCCACTTTTATGTGGATCATACGTGATTCTATGAGAATAGAGGAGAAAATACTCAAACAAAGGCTACGAATGTTTGATTATACGCTATACAGATAGCTGTGCATGTTTGAGGATGATTGACCATATTTTTATTAGGAGGAAACAAACAATGATGGGAAAGAAAATCTTAGTCGTTGATGATGAGAAACCGATTGCAGATATTTTAAAATTTAACTTAGAAAAAGAGGGCTTTGAAATTGTGATGGCGCACGATGGTGACGAAGCTATTGAAAAGGCAAATGAGGAACAACCAGATATGGTTTTATTGGATATTATGTTACCAGGGAAAGATGGGTTAGAGGTTTGTCGTGAAATACGAAAAAGCTCTGAAATGCCAATTATTATGCTAACTGCAAAAGATTCTGAAATCGATAAAGTATTGGGATTAGAGCTTGGAGCAGATGATTATGTAACAAAACCATTTAGTACGCGTGAATTATTAGCACGTGTAAAAGCAAACTTGCGTCGTCATCAACAAGGTGGCTCAGCTGAAAAAGAAGAAAATACAGAAATGGTTATTGGACCAATTGTGATTAATCCAAATGCGTACAGTGTAACGAAAAGAGAAGAAAGCATTGAACTTACACATCGTGAATTTGAATTACTTCATTATTTGGCGAAGCATTTAGGACAAGTTATGACGCGTGAGCATTTATTACAAACGGTTTGGGGCTACGATTATTTTGGAGATGTACGTACAGTAGATGTAACAGTACGCCGTTTACGTGAAAAAATTGAAGATAACCCAAGTCACCCAACTTTAATTGTAACAAGACGCGGGGTAGGGTATTACTTGCGTGATCCAGAGCAGGAATAGTATATGAAGAAAGTTGGTTTTTTTCAATCGATTCATTTAAAGTTTGTGCTCATCTATATGCTATTAATTTTGATAGCAATGCAGGTTATTGGTGTATATTTTGTTCGTGAACTGGAGAAAAGTCTCGTACAAAGTTTTAAGGATTCATTAACACAACAAACGAATTTACTGTCTTATAATTTGAAGCAAGAGTTTGCAAAAGAGCGTGAAAAAACAGATCCCCCTTTAGAAGATGCACTTAAAACATCAATTACTGACTTTGCATCAGACCGGAAAAAGGATATTCAAGAAGTACGTGTGATTGACCCAAACAGGCGTCTATTAGCAATATCTAATTCATCTAAGCAAGGTATGGTAGGGAAAACAATAACAGACATAACAGTGCAAAGGGCTATTGTACAAAAAAAGGCTGAAGGAAAGATTGAGAAAGATGGAAAAACCGGTCATCGTGTTCAAGTTATGGCTACCCCAATTGAAGGAGAAAAGGGGAAAATAATTGGTGTCATTCACATCGTTGCTTCGATGGAAGATGTTTATAAGCAGATGAAGGATATCAATCAAATTTTTGCAACGGGGACAGTGATTGCTTTATTAGTAACAGCAGTTCTAGGGATTTTATTAGCTCAAACAATTACAAGACCAATTTCAGATATGCGAAGGCAAGCAATTGAAATGGCAAAGGGAAATTACTCCCGTAAGGTAAAAGTACACAGTCATGATGAAATTGGTCAATTAGCACTAGCGTTTAATAATTTATCAAAAAAATTACAACAAGCGCGTTCTTCGACTGAAAGTGAAAGACGTAAGCTTTCGTCTGTTTTATCTCATATGACAGATGGTGTAATTGCTACTGATCGAAAAGGGGACATTATTTTATTAAATGATCCGGCAGAAAAGATGTTAAACGTTTCACGTGAAACGGCATTAGATCAGTCTGTTTTAGAAGTGCTAGGCATTCAAGAGGAATTTACACTCGATCACCTATATGAAGAACCAGATTCTGTTTTATTAGATTTCAGTACGCGAAATGAACCGTATATCTTAAGAGCTAGTTTTTCTGTTATTCAAAAAGAAACAGGTAAAGCAAATGGTTTAATCGCTGTGTTGTATGATGTAACAGAACAAGAGCGAATTGACCGTGAGCGCCGTGAGTTTGTAGCAAATGTATCACATGAACTACGGACGCCGTTAACAACGATGCGTAGTTATTTAGAGGCACTTAGTGATGGTGCATGGCAAGATCCGAATATTGCACCGCAATTTTTAACAGTTACACAAGAAGAAACGGAAAGAATGATTCGACTTGTGAATGCCTTGTTACAATTATCTAAATTAGATAGTACAGAACATCGTTTAATGAAAGAATGGGTAGATTTTACAGATTTCTTTAACAATGTTATCGATCGTTTTGAAATGTCGAAGGAACAAAATGTAATTTTCAAGCGTTCATTCTCTAAGAAATCTCGATTCATTGATATGGATGCTGATAAAATTACACAGGTTTTATACAATATCATTTCAAATGCGTTAAAGTACTCTCCTGAAGGTGGAACAGTAACATATCGCCTGCGCGATCGAGAGGATATGTTAGAAATTAGTGTGAGTGACCAGGGAATGGGTATTCCAAAAGAAAATGTAGAGAAGATTTTCGAACGTTTTTATCGTGTAGATAAGGCGCGTTCAAGACAGATGGGTGGAACAGGCTTAGGTTTAGCCATTGCTAAGGAAATGATTGAGGCGCATGGTGGATCTATTTGGGCAAAAAGTGAGGAAGGAAAAGGGACAACCATTTATTTCGTCCTTCCAATGGCGAAGGAAGAAGAGGACGATTGGGAATGAATATGGAAAACTTTAAAACCATTGTTCTCATTAACTTAGTTGTCATTAGTCTGTTTCTTACTTTCAATTTATGGACTTATGTACCTGATTCTAATTCATTGCAGAGCACAAAATTTGTTCAAGGTAACGCAACAGCACTGAAACAAGATGTTTCAAATGTAATTGTCCCATCTTCTATGATTGTTCATAAGGATAACAATCATTTTGTAAGTGAAAAGAAAAATAATATTAATTTATTATATACTTTTATTCAAACAGGGGAATTGCACGATTTTAAGGATATTACAAACTCCATATCTAAAGGTGATTTCCTCTCTTATGTGCACGGGGAAGGCAAGATTGAAATTGTCTTTCCGACAGAGGTTCCATTTGATGCAATTAGGAGCGTATTAACAATTAAAGATAAGAAATTGGATATGTTTAATTTTGATCGTATTGTTGTTGATCCTTCTAAAAGTCGTGATCAAAATATTGATGTGAATTTCGTTTCTTATAGTACTCGTAAAGTGTATAAAATGACATTAACAGGTGTGAATCTAAGGGACATTATAAATGCGCAAAATCAATTTTTAGCTTTAGCAAGACCGTATTTTGCGTATGAAATAAATGATACGAAAAAAATATTTTTACCAGATGGTTCAACAGAAATGCAAAATTCAATGTATTTTGCGCAAGTCATGGAAGTGGAATCATTTAAAAATGCACTATTTAGTGACCCGCGCTATGTGCAACCTTTTTCTAACGAAATAGAGGATACATATACAGATGGCATTCGTCTTATGCGAATAAACAAACAGAATCGAATGTTAGAGTATACAAATTCATCTGTAGCTAGTGGTGCACCTATGAATGGGACCTCTCTTATGCAGCGGAGTTTTGAATTTGTTAATAGTCATAGTGGATTAACTGATGCTTATCGATTTGACTATATAAATTCTAAAGGGACTAAAGGGACAACCAAATTCCGTTTGTATGAAGAAGATTTGCCAGTATTTAACCGAGAAGGAATGACCGAATTAAGGCAAGTATGGGGATCAGAAGAATTAATTAGTTATAGACGCCCATTATTTAAATGGATGCCATATTATAAAGGTGGAGAAACAACGCTTCCAACTGGTCGGACGGTTATCCAATCCCTAGAAAAAAATTCGAAGATAGCTAAAAATTTGATTCAAAACATTGGAATAGGTTATAAATTAGTACCGGAAGTTGAGCAAAACGGACAAATTACAAATATAAAGTTAAAGCCAATTTGGTACGTAATTTATGGTGAAGATCATCACGCATATGAGTGGAGTGAAGAGAAGGAGGGAGAGCTAATTGGACTGGAATCGGATTAAAACAATATTTATTGTTACCTTTTTTATTTTAGACCTCTTTCTCGTTTTTCAATTCATTCAAAAACAAGATAGTAACCAATTAGAGCTCATGGCAGAAACAAAGGTTGATCAGCAGTTAAAAGATGATAAAATTACCATTGGTGATTTACCAAAAGAACCAAAGAAAGATTCCTTTATTACAGCGAAAAATAAGGAATTTAAAGAAGAAGATATACGTTCTTTAAAAAATCAAACAGTTACTTTACGAGATTTAAACACAATTGAAAGTAAATTAAAGGAACCATTGTTAAATGCAAAAACACTTTCTAAAGATAAATATAGTGAGTTCTTGAAAAACTATGTGCTAGATGGTCAGAAATATGAGTTTGGTAAAGCAGAAGCAACGAAAATCTATTTCTTTCAAAAGTATAAAGATAAACCTATCTTTTATAATGATCATGGGATGATTGTTGTGGATGTAAATGAGAAAGGTGAATTTATTTCGTATACACAAACAATGTTAACCGATTTAAAAGAGATGGGTGAGAATGAAAAAGCAAAAGAGCAAGAGATTATTACCGCTCAAACAGCTTTAGAAAATTTATACTTTAAGACTGGAATAAAACAAAATACACATTTTAAAGAAGCACAGATTGGATATGCAACTCTTGTAGCATCTTCTGCTTCTAATATACAAGTGCTTGCTCCGACATGGAATTTAAAAACAGATCGAAAAGTAGATTATTTTGTGAATGCCATTGAGGGACAAGTTATTAAGTTAGGGAAAGAAAAGGAAAATGAAAAAGAAAAAATAATGGAGTGAGCAGAAATGGGTTTGCATTTTAGTGTACTTGCAAGCGGCAGTACAGGAAATGCGCTATATGTAGGGACCGAGAAACAAAAATTGCTCATTGATGCAGGCTTGAGTGGAAAAGCGACAGAAGCCCTATTTCAGCAAGCTGAATTGAATATCCAAGATATATCAGGTATTCTTGTCACACATGAGCATAGTGATCATATTAAAGGTCTCGGCGTTTTAGCACGTAAATATCAGTTACCTGTGTATGCAAATGAAAAAACGTGGAGCGCTATGGAACATTTAATTGGTAACATTCCAACTGATCAAAAATTTGTTTTCTCAATTGGTGATGTGAAAACATTTGGAGATATTGAAGTGGAATCATTTGGCGTTTCTCATGATGCGGCAGAGCCAATGTTTTATGCATTTCATCATAATGGTAGAAAATTGGCCCTTATTACAGATACAGGTTATGTAAGTGATCGTATGAAAGGTATCATTAAAGGAGCAAACGCATTTGTGTTTGAAAGTAATCACGATGTTGAAATGCTTCGTATGGGACGTTATCCATGGAGTATAAAACGACGCATTTTAAGCGATGTGGGTCATGTTTCTAATGAAGATGCAGCACTTGCAATGGCTGATGTTATTACAGATGAGACGAAACACATTTATTTAGCGCATTTGAGCTTAGATAATAATATGAAAGAACTAGCACATATGTCTGTTGCACAGGTGCTAGAGGAAAAAGGTTTTGCAGTTGGAGAAGCGTTTGAGGTACATGATACGGATCCAAAGGCACCAACGAAAATTCAATACGTATAATTCTTGATTTTAGTAAACAATAAAGGGGAATATAGTTGTTTTCGGGAGGATTGGTGAACAAGTATGTCCTTTATTGATGAAGAGAAATTTCGTATGAAACGAACAGGTAAAAAGAAGCACAAAGGTATCATTATTTCTAGCATAGCAGGAACAATCGTAGGGGCTTCATTGTTTGCATTTGGAGCTCCTTTATTTTCTCAATCTGAAACTGGCCCCTTGCAGCAAGCTGAGGCAAGTGAAGAGAATATGGTAGTAAAGCAATCACAAACAGCGAATCATTCTGGTTTTGTAGATGCTGTTGATCGTGCATCGGAAGCCGTTGTTGGTGTAATAAACATCCAACGTGATAATTTTTCAGAAGCAGATTCAGAAGCTGGAACAGGATCAGGCGTCATTTATAAGAAAACAAATGGTCATGCTTATATCGTAACAAACCATCATGTTGTTTCAGGAGCGAATCGTATTGAGGTGAGCTTAAGTGATGGAAAAAAGGTTCCTGGTAAAATATTAGGTAGCGATGTAGTTACAGATTTAGCTGTTCTAGAAATAGATGCAAAGCCAGTTAAGAAAGTAATTGAAATTGGTGATTCTAATACAGTGCGTCGAGGTGAAGCAGTCATTGCAATTGGGAACCCACTTGGATTACAATTTTCAGGAACTGTTACACAAGGAATTATTTCTGCAAATGAGAGAATTGTTCCTGTAGACTTAGATCAAGATGGGCATTATGATTGGCAAGTAGAAGTACTGCAAACAGATGCAGCTATTAACCCAGGGAATAGTGGCGGTGCACTTGTAAATGTAGCAGGACAACTTGTTGGAATTAATTCGATGAAAATTGCAGCGAAAGAAGTAGAAGGAATTGGGCTTGCCATCCCTGTTTCGAGAGCAGTTCCTGTTATGAATGAACTTGAAAAGTATGGGAAAGTAAAACGTCCTTATGTTGGAATTGAACTGAGATCTCTAAATGAAATTCCGAATTATTACTGGTCTAAAACGCTGCATTTACCAGGAAATGTAACAGATGGTGTCTGCATTTTAGATGTGAAAAGTCCATCGCCTGGTGCAGATGCAGGACTTAGGGAACATGATGTAATTATAGCTGTTGATGGAAAACCAATACATGATATTATTGGATTCCGAACGATATTATATAATAAAAAAATTGACGATAAAATGACTCTGACATTTTATCGTGGTACAAAACGAGCAACAACAACGGTGAAATTAGGCAGTCAAAATTATTAAGAAAACAGGAGGACAGCCCTCCTGTTTTCTATTGTGAAAAAGTGAGGTGAAAGATATGAAGTTACCTTGTTGTTTAGAACATGTAGAATTAGCGTTGGATATCATTGTGGATGAGTGTGAAGTAGCGCCAGTTATCAACAGTGTGGATAACTCAGAAAAAGAACAAAAAACATGTGAATTTTGTCAAAACAAGGCGACATATGTTGTATCGAACACAGATTCTCACACAATATGTGGGTAATACTTGTGGATATGTGGATAAGTTTTGTGGATAACGTGTTTGTAAGGTGGGGAGTACGTGTGAATATCTCGATTATTTCAATCGGAAAATTAAAAGAAAAATATTTAAAACAAGGTATTGCAGAATACTTAAAACGACTATCTGCGTATGCAAAAGTAGAAGTTATTGAATTGCCGGATGAAAAAGCACCGGAAAATTTAAGTGAAGCAGAAATGTTAATTGTAAAAGAAAAAGAAGGAATACGAATACTAGATAAAATTTCAGATGATACACATGTTATTGCATTAGCAATCGAAGGAAAACAAAAGTCATCAGAAGAATTTGCAGCGAATCTTGATCGTCTTGCTACATATGGAAAAAGTAAAGTAGCATTTATCATTGGGGGATCACTCGGGCTTAGCTCGGAAGTGATGAAGCGCTCTAACGAATCACTTTCATTCTCGAAAATGACATTGCCGCATCAGCTGATGAGATTGGTACTTTTAGAGCAAGTGTATCGGGCTTTTCGGATTAATCGTGGTGAACCTTATCACAAGTAAAAAGGAGCCAGCTGTAGATGTGGTGTAACGATTAGGATAATTCGATATATGGCAGAATACTTTTTATTAAAATTTCTACAATATGATAGTTATCCATTAGATCATTACTATTAAGAAGACCATCGGAGAAAAATCCCCTGATGGTCTTTTTAACGCTTCATAATAATTGGACGAATTACGATTTAGATTGTAGTGAGATAAGTAAAATACAATCATATGCTTCCAAACAGAGAAAATGGTAAAATTAGTTTCCTTGAATAAGTATGTTTCTATTTATAAAAAATTATGCTGTAATATTGATAGAACAATATTTCATTTTGTTCTAAGTAGTTAAAGAAGTGGGGAATTGAGGTTGAAAAAGTTTAAGAAGTTTTATTTAGAGATTACTAGTGTATGTAATCTTGCATGTAGCTTTTGTCCGCCAACAGAACGACAGAAGCAATTTCTTTCTGTGGAGGATTTTTCTAAGAGATTAGACCAAATTAAACCTCACACGGACTACATTTATTTACATGTAAAAGGTGAGCCGTTGCTTCATCCTAAAATAGATCAATTGTTAGACTTAAGTCATGAAAAAGGGTTTAAGGTTAATATTACAACCAACGGAACGTTAATTAATAAAAAGAGGCATAAATTATTAAATAAACCTGCACTAAGACAGATGAATTTTTCACTTCATAGTTTTGATGGTCATCCAGGATCTGAAGATAAAGAAGGGTATGTAAGAAGCATACTTTCCTTTATTAAAGAAGCAACGAGTCAATCGGAATTAATTGTTTCGCTGAGGCTATGGAATCTTACGCAAGACAATAAGACAAATCTTGAAATACAGCGAAACAGAAATTTATTAGAAATTATTGAGAAAGAATTTGATTTACCATATAAAATTGAAGAGAAGATTACACCAGGAAGTGGCGTGAAGATTGCGGATCGCATCTTCATTAACCAAGATTACGAATTTCAGTGGCCGGCATTGCATGAAGAAGAGGACGATGGGAAAGGCTTCTGTCATGGTCTTCGAAATCAAGCAGGTATTTTAGCAAACGGGACTGTTATCCCTTGTTGTTTGGATGGTGAGGGAATTATCAACCTTGGAAATATTAATGATGCTTCATTTTCTGATATTATCGAAAGGGATAGAGCCCAAAATCTTGTAGATGGATTTTCACGAAGAGTGGCAGTAGAGGAACTATGTAGAAAATGTGGATATCGTAAGAGGTTTGGAAAATAGAGAGATAATAAAAAAATGAGCAAGTACGAAATAAAGTACCTTGCTCATTTTTTATATAATAATCAATACTTATTGTATTTAAAGGGTAAATAAAGCTTAATATACTTTATCACCATTAAAGATTGAGTTTTTCACGACAACATAATCTACAGTACGAATTGCATCTAATTTCGTTCCACCAGCATAAGAAATAGAGGACTGAAGATCTTGTTCCATTTCGATCAATGTATCTTCTAAAGATCCTTTGTGCTCGACAAACATCTTTTTGCCTTCTACGTTTTTCTTTTCACCTTTTTGGAATTCTGAAGCTGAACCAAAGTATTCTTTGTAGAGTTTCCCATCTTTTTCAATTGTTTCTCCTGGAGATTCTTCATGTCCGGCAAACAATGAACCAATCATAACCATAGTTGCGCCAAATTTAATGGATTTAGCTACATCACCGTGAGTACGAATACCGCCGTCAGCAATAATTGGTTTACTTGCAGCTTTTGCACACCAACGAAGTGCAGCTAATTGCCAGCCGCCAGTTCCAAAGCCTGTTTTAATTTTTGTGATACATACTTTACCAGGTCCGATACCTACTTTTGTTGCATCAGCACCAGCATTTTCTAACTCTCTTACTGCTTCTGGAGTTCCTACATTTCCTGCGATAACAAAGCTCTCAGGTAAATGTGTTTTAATGTGTTGAATCATTTTTATCACCGCATTGGAATGCCCATGTGCGATATCTATCGTAATATATTCAGGAGAAAGCTGTTCAGCAGCTAATTGTTGTACAAATTCATATTCTTCTTCTTTCACACCAACACTAATAGATGCGATTAAGCCACGAGAGTGCATATCTTTAATGAAAGAGATACGCTTTTCTGGCTCAAAACGATGCATTATATAGAAATATTTATTTTCCGCTAAATATACAGCAATTTTTTCATCTATAATGGTTTGCATATTTGCAGGTACGACAGGTAATTTAAATGTATGTTTTCCTAAAGTTACACTTGTATCACATTCAGAACGGCTATTTACTATACATTTTGCCGGAATTAATTGAATATCTTCATAGTCGAATACTTTTTCCATGAATTACACCCCTAAATACGAATATTTTATTTTCAATTTAAAAAAATGTTCGCCCAAAAGATAATGTACATCATTTTTTTCGTTAAGTCAAAGCTTTTAGTTGATATTTAGAAAATATAGGGACGGAATTTAAAGGAATAATGAGTAATACCGAATTAAATAGTTTGTACATATCTATATTGTTCGTTTTTTTGGGAAAAGTATATTGTAAAAATTTAATCGATAATAGTGAAATAATATTTCGGAATATCATAGTAAAATAACAGAGAAGCAGGGTGCTAAAATACCCTGCTTCTTTGTTATTTATTGTCTTCAAGAAATTGATACTTCTTTTTCAATTCTTTTAAATCATTTACCAATTGCTCTCCAATTGTAGGAGCAAGATCTTCGTATATAGGAGATAATGCTTTCTCCCACTCTTTTTTTTGTGAAGCTGTCAATTCGTGAATTTGAATCGGTGAACTTTGTTTAATAAGCTCAAGTTGTTCTTCATTCATTCGGATGGACTGACGATTGTTCCATTCAGTCGTTTCTTTCATTGCTTCAAGTAATATTTGCTTCGTTTTTTCCGTTTGTTGATTCCATGTTTTTTGATCCATCATTACAACATAGCCTAAATACCCATGATTACTAATTGTCAAATAGTTTTGAACGTTATAAAATTTTTTAGAGTATATATTTGAAATAGTATTTTCTTCACCATCAACTTTCCCTGTTTCAATTAATTTATATGTGGAATTAAATGAATCTTGATGTGCATGAACTTTTAATAAATCAAATTGGGATTGAATAACATCACTTTGCATAATGCGAAAGGATTGTCCTTTTATATCTGCAGGTGTATAAATAGGCCCCTTATTTGAAGTGATTTGCTTAAAGCCATTTGACCAATGGGCAAGCCCTTTAATGTTGTCTTTTTGTAAGGACTGAAGTAATTGTTCTCCAATTTTTCCGTTCAAGCCTTCTTGAATAGCTTCATAATTTGGAAAAGCAAATGGAAGGTCTAATACACCCCATTCGTGAGATAGCATTCCGAGCTTTGAGGTAGAGGGAGCAATAAAATGAACTTGCCCAGCTTTTAAAGCACGGATTTCTTCTATATCAGAATAGAGGCTCCCGTTTGGAAAAATTTCTATTTTTATAGTTCCGTTTGATTTCTCATTAACAAGCTCAGCAAATTTACTAGCAGCAAGCCCTTTAGGTGTATTTTCTGCTACAACATGACTAAATTTGAAAACAATTTGTTTTTTCAAGCCTGCTTGGTCATCGTCATAAGCAAGCTCACCTTGAGAAAAAAGACTTTGAAAACCTATAAATAAAGCACTAGTAATTAAAACAATAAAAAGGAGTATAAAAGCAACTATTTTTTTCATTTTAAACCTCCTCTTGGGTTGTTAATGTAAGCATACCGAGAAGATTTTTATTCGTAAAGGTGCTTTTAGGGGAAAGGGGAACAAACAGTGAAACAATTGCCCATCCGCTGGAAAATTACGATTTTATCCTATGCGGTAGTTATTTTTTCATTACTGATAGGTGGAATTGTTATCATTGCAAATATTCAACAAAAAGAAGAAAAAGAAGTAAGAATTAGATCTATGAATACAGCTCGGACGGTAGCAGAACTGTCAGATGTAAAGAAATCACTTCAAGAAAAAACGGGATGGTTTACATTGAATCCTGTTATTGAAAATATTCGGGTGATTAATGAAACAGACTATATTGTAGTAATGAATATGGAGCGAATTCGATATTCTCACCCTGTGAAAGAAATGATTGGAAGGCCGTCAAAAGGGACGGATGAAGAACCGGCATTTGCGGAACATATTTACTTTTCAAAAGCAAAAGGAGAGATAGGTACTGTAATTCGTGCCTTTATGCCTATTAAAGATCAAAACTTAAATCAAATTGGTGTTGTTGTTGTTGGAAATAAAGTCCCGAATTTTTGGGAGATTATGCTGGGGCTAGCAGAAGAGATTTCTTTTATTGTTATATTAACTTTAATATTCGGATTAATAGGCTCATTAATGCTTGCCAACCATATTAAAAAACAGATGTTTCAGTTAGAGCCATATGAAATTAAAAGGATGTTAGAAGAAAGGACAGCAACCTTTCATTCGATTAATGAGGGTGTGATTGCAATTGATAACCAAGAAGTTATTACAATTTTTAATGAGAAAGCAAAGCAGGTTTTTCATGTAGATGGAAATGTTGTAGGAAAGCCTATTCGTACAGTATTAAAGGATACAAGACTTCCAGAAATCGTGGAGAGGAATCAGCCAGTATACAATGAAGAGATAAAAGTAAGTGGAAAGGTAATTTTAAGTAATCGTATACCAATCAAGAAAGATAATGAATTAATTGGAGCTGTGGCAATCTTTCAAGATCGTACAGAGGTTACAAAGCTCGCAGAGGAATTAACAGGAGTGAAAACATTTGTAGAGGCACTTCGAGTACAAAGCCACGAGCATATGAACAAACTTCATACAATAGCAGGTTTAATTCAACTAGGTAAAGCTGATAAAGCATTACAATTTGCTTTTCATACTTCAGAAGAGCAGGGGAGTGTAACAAACTTTTTAAATGAGACGATTAAAAATGATGCTATTGCAGGTCTCCTCTTGAGCAAAGTAAGCCGGGGCAAGGAATTAGGGATACAAGTTATAATTGACCAAAATAGTTATTTAGAAGCGTTTCCTTATCAATTGGATCAACATGATTTCGTTGTATTACTAGGTAACCTAATCGAGAATGCGTTTGGATCATTTGAGCAAACTGAGGTAGAGAATAAAAGAATTGATATTAGTATTGAGCAGTCAGAAGATGTATGTGCAATATTGATTGAGGATAATGGATGCGGCATAAAGGAGGAGCATTTACCAAGAGTGTATGAGAAAGGATTTACTGTGAATAAAATGAGTGGGACAGGTTATGGACTTTTTCTAGTAAAGCAAATTGTTGAAAAGGGGAGAGGGGAAATTAGTGTTTCATCTTTTCAAGGTGAAGGAACTTCTTTTATCATTACTTTTCCAATGGAGATGGAGGCGGAATTGTATGAAATATAAAGAGGAAATCAAAGTACTATTGGTTGAAGACGATCCGATGGTTCAAGAAGTAAATAAAGAATTCATTAGAAGTGTAAAGGGATTTCAAGTAGTAGCCGTCGCTAACAATGGCGAGGAGGGGATTAACCTTGTCCAAAAAATGAATCCAGATCTCGTTATTTTAGATATTTTTATGCCGAAAAAGGACGGTATTAAGGTATTACAGGAATTTAGAAAACAAGAGTTAGAAGCAGATGTAATCGTTGTTTCTGCTGCAAAAGATAGGGAAACAATTAAACTCATGCTTCAAAACGGAGCGATGGATTATATTATTAAGCCATTTAAGTTATACCGAATTCAGCAAGCTTTAGAAAAATATCGACAATATAGAATGAGTCTGAAGGAATCCGGAGCGATTTCACAGGAACAGCTTGATTTATTATTATATTCTGGGCGTTCTAAAAAAACAGCAAACAATTTGCCAAAGGGATTAAATGAATTTACATTGAATGAAATTGAAGAGTATGTAAAAAAACAAGATGAACCTCGTTCTGCAGAAGAGGTAGCCAGTGCAATTGGGATAGCCAGAGTTACCGCGCGGCGATACTTAGATTATTTAGAAAAAAAGGGGTTGATTCATTTAGCAGTTCAATATGGAGGGGTTGGAAGACCAATTAATCGCTATGTGTATCGTGAAGTAAAAAAGTAAGACCAAAATGACCAAAATATTCGTTATGACCATAAACTTCTCACTTTTAATTGAAAACGCTATCATTATGTAAAACATAGGGGTAGTAAAGTTTTCAAAGATGAAACAGTGGGAGGAGAAGTGAAGGTGAAACGACTGTTCAAAAATTTAACTTTTCAAGTATTAACGGCTATTGCACTCGGTGTATTAGTTGGGCTTATGTGGCCAAATGTTGGGAAGGAAATGAAGCCGATAGGCGATACGTTTATTAATGCTGTAAAAATGGTAATTGCACCAATTATTTTCTTAACAATTGTACTTGGTATTGCCAAAATGGGAGATATGAAGAAGGTTGGTAAGGTCGGCGGAAAGGCTTTTATTTATTTTGAGGTTGTGACAACATTTGCACTTATTGTTGGATTGATCGTTGTAAATGTTATGAAGCCGGGTTCAGGTCTTAACTTTAATGAACTTGCAAAAGGAGACGTATCTAAATATACACAAGGCGGAGGACAGGGTATTAATTGGATTGATTTTGTTACTCATATTGTTCCTTCTAATATGGTTGATGCGTTTGCAAAGGGTGATATTTTACAAGTATTATTCTTTTCTATTTTATTTGGGGTTGGGCTAGCTGCTCTTGGAGAAAAAGGAAATTCGGTGATTGATTTCTTAGACAAACTTTCACACGTATTCTTTAAAATTATTGGTTATGTAATGAAGGCAGCGCCGCTTGGGGCATTTGGTGCTATGGCATATACAATCGGTCATTTTGGACTTGCTTCACTTGTACCACTTGGAAAATTGATGATGTCAGTATATATAACGATGTTCCTATTCGTATTTGTTGTCTTAAATATTATTTGTAAGATATATGGGTTTAGCTTGTGGAATTATTTGAAGTTTATTCGAGATGAAATACTAATCGTATTAGGAACAAGTTCTTCGGAATCCGTACTTCCGAGAATGATGAATAAGATGGAGCGATATGGCTGTTCAAAATCTGTTGTTGGCCTTGTTATTCCGACGGGCTATTCTTTTAATCTTGATGGTACATCCATTTATTTATCCATGGCAGTTGTCTTTTTAGCACAAGTATTTGGTGTCGATTTAACAATCGGACAGCAAATTACTATTATTTTAGTACTTATGTTAACGTCTAAAGGAGCTGCTGGTGTAACAGGAAGCGGATTTATCGTGTTAGCTTCTACGTTAGCGGCACTAAAGGTTATTCCTTTAGAAGGATTAGCATTACTTCTCGGTGTTGATCGTTTTATGAGTGAGGGAAGAGCAATTGTAAACTTAATTGGAAATGGAATTGCTACAATCGTTGTTGCAAAGAGTGAAAATGAATTTGATGAAATGAGGCATGCAGAGGCAATCTCTAATATGAAAGTATTAAATGAGAGAACAGAAGCAGTATAAAGTGAACTAATCGGGCTTTTTCGGGCAGTAAGAAATAGAAAAGCAGACTTTATCCTAAGTCTGCTTTTTCAATTTGTGGGAACCCCTTTTTCACAGGTTATTTTTACTAGGAAATAATAGAATATGTTATAATTTAGTAGAATTTTTTAGAATTACAAGAAGATTAGTGTTTATTTTATTAAGTGAATAATGTTAGAGTTGAACAGATTAGGGAGAAGGTTGTGACTTTTCGGGATAACCTTCATTTTTGGTTTGAATCATTATAAGGTAATGGAGGTTATAAATGTGAATCGTTTGGTTTATATGGATTGGTTACGAGTATTAGCAACAATTGCAGTTGTTACAATTCACGTTGCTGCTGGTTCCGTATCCACTTTGGATCCAAATAAGCTTTCCAATTGGATGGCTGGTAACTTTTACGAATCGTTATCACGTGCTAGCGTTCCTATTTTCGTTATGATTAGCGGTGCTTTATTATTACGAGGGAACAAGGAAAGTTCAATTTTCGAATTCTTACAGAAACGAGCAAGTAAGGTAATTATTCCATTTGTAGGTTGGAGTGCCTTATTTTACTTGTATGGTGCTTATATGGGGTATTTCCCTGCTTCTTTAAAACAAGGGATAAAGTACTTTTTAACAAATCAAATTGGTGGTCACTTATGGTTCCTATATATGATTGTGGGAATTTATTTAATCGCACCGTTATTAAAGGTATTTGTTAAAAACGCTAAAAAAAGTTATATACAATATTTTTTAATTTTATGGTTGTATGCGTCAGTTATTTTAAATTTGATGCAGTACTATTACCCTATTAATTTCAATATAGAGCTATATTTTGTCACAAATTATGTGGGTTATTTTCTACTTGGTTATTATTTAGCTCATTACGAAATTACGAAGAAATGGAGAAATATCTCTTATATTGGAGGCTGTTTAGGGTTTATTGGTACATTCTTCATGACTTATTACTATACAGTACAAGCAAATGGGCAGTTGGACCAGTTTTGGTATGGATATTTTGCGCCAAATGTTTTACTTATGGCAATTGGATTATTTGTATTCTTCCGATATGCTTTTCAAAATTTAGAAGGAAAGCTGCCATTTTTGTTACGTGGTATAAATCAAGCGAGTCTTGGGATTTATATTCTTCACTTTTTCCTATTAAATAATTTTTTATATAAAGTTTTCCCTAAAGTAAATGAACATGCACATGCAATATTAGCAATACCTATTAATGTAATGATTACGATTGGTCTTAGTATGTTAATAACGTTAGTATTACAACGAATTCCAGTGGTGAAAAAACTAGTTCCGTAATGATATCTCCTATGTAAGCTTTATATGAGTATCGTTGCTAAATTAGCAGGCTTAATAGTAAGTCTGCTTTTTGTTTTTTTATCAAATGATGAACATAGACTTCGATTCGGGCAATGATTTCAATATAATGAAATGTAGGCAATGGCGCATAGGATTTATATTATGGCTAAATATATAAAAAAATTAAAATACATAACAAAATGAGGTTAGTATATGAGCGGAAAAAGTTTTAAAGAGTATGCATTGAGTAAGGAAATTGTAAGGGCACTTACTAGTTTAAAATATGAACAGCCAACAGAAGTACAAGGAAAAGTAATTCCAGTTGCACTAGAAAAGAAAGATCTTGTCGTGAAATCACAAACGGGAAGTGGGAAAACGGCTTCCTTTGGTATCCCGCTTTGCGAAATGGTCGAATGGGAAGAAAATAAGCCACAAGCCTTAATTCTTACGCCAACGAGGGAACTTGCTGCGCAAGTGAAAGAAGATATTACGAATATAGGAAGATTTAAACGGATTAAAGCGACTGCCGTTTATGGAAAATCACCATTTGCACGACAAAAATTAGAATTAAAGCAAAAGACACATATTGTAGTTGGAACCCCTGGGCGTGTGTTAGATCATATTGAAAAAGGAACTTTTTCTTTAGAGCGTCTGAAATATTTGGTGATTGATGAGGCAGATGAAATGTTAAATATGGGATTCATCGATCAAGTAGAAGCAATTATTGATGAATTACCTACAGATCGAATGACAATGCTATTTTCTGCGACACTACCAGAAGACGTTGAAAATTTATCTCATACTTATATGAAATCACCGACCCATATCGAGATTAAAGCTTCTGGGATTACGACAGATAAAATTGAACATATCCTGTTAGAAGTGAGAGAAGAAGAGAAATTTTCACTTCTTCAAGATATAACAACTCTTGAAAATCCAGATAGCTGTATCATCTTCTGTCGCACACAAGAAAATGTAGACCATGTGTTCAGACAGTTAAAGCGTTCTGGCTATCCTTGTGATAAAATTCATGGTGGTATGATACAAGAAGATCGTTTTGCAGTAATGAATGACTTTAAAAGAGGAAAATTTCGTTATTTAGTCGCTACAGATGTAGCAGCGCGAGGAATTGATATTGAAAATATTACCCATGTCATTAACTATGATATTCCATTAGAAAAAGAAAGTTATGTACACCGGACAGGAAGAACAGGGCGCGCTGGTAATAGCGGAAAAGCAATTACATTCGTAACGCCGTATGAAGAGAGATTCCTGGTAGAAATTGAAGAGTATATCGGTTTTGAAATTCAAAAAATAGAAGCTCCGTCAAAAGAGGAGCTTGCAAAGGGAAAGGCAGCCTTTGAAGATAAAATAAATGCGAAACCAATTATGAAAAAAGAGAAAAGTGCAGGATTAAATAAAGATATTATGAAGCTGTACTTTAACGGTGGGAAGAAAAAGAAGATTCGAGCGGTAGATTTCGTTGGTACAATTGCTAAAATCCCAGGTGTCACAGCGGATGATATAGGAATTATTACGATACAAGATAATGTTTCTTATGTTGATATATTAAATGGAAAAGGCCCGCTTGTTTTAAAAGTAATGAAAAACACAACAATAAAAGGTAAGCAGTTAAAGGTTCACGAGGCTATTAAGTAAAAGTAACTACTCACTCTCACAGGTGGGTAGTTTTTTTATAAAAAATAAGGAAATTATGTAAGGATAAACTTGTTGTATTCGTATATATAAGTGAAGGGGGAGAAGATATGAATGATAGGGAATTAGTAGATGGAATAAAAAAACAAAATACGGAAGCATTGGATCAATTGATTCTTCAATATAGTAAATTGATTTATGGAGTAATCGGAAGTGTACTTGGAGAGAACCATGAAAGAGCAGAAATTGAAGAGTGCTATAACGATGTTCTTCTCATACTTTGGTATAAAATAGACAGTTTTCAAATAGAAAAAGGACAACTTAAAAACTGGATTATTTCTATTGCGAAGTTTAAGGCACTAGATTATAAAAGAAGGTTGAAGAGAAAAAGAATTGAACAAACAATAGAACAACTTATTTTACAAGATGATGAAGATGTAGAAAAAGGATTGCTCAAAGAAGAGGAAAAAGAATTCGTTTTGAAAGCAGTTCGTCAGTTAGATGGTGTAGATCATAGTATCTTTTATCGAAGGTATATTGTGGATGAAAGCATAGAGGATATTTCAAGGAGACTACATATGAGTACCGGTTCAGTTTATACCAGATTATCAAGGGGAAAGGAGAAATTAAAAAGGATAATGGAGGGATATTATGAATTGTGAAAGCTATAATATAGATCAAATTGTTTTCGAGCAGTGGGATGAACAAGAAATATCTCGATTTGAAGCAATAGGGGAGCGCCTTGTTGGAAGCTTGGAGAAGAAGAAAAAAGATATCAGAAAACGAATTGCTAGAGAAAATTTTCAGGAGATAGAAGTAAAGGCAAATAATGAGTTAAAAGAAAATGAATTTATTGAATTACAATTCCAAGCAAGAGCTACAGGTGGCTACTATTTGGGTGCAATTATGTGTTCAGCAGACTATGCCGTAATGCCATTAGCGCTTATGGATGTAGGAAATCGATTTGTGGTTTTTGGAACAAGACATAAAGTTATGATTTATGAAGTAAAGGAACTTTATCAAATTCAAAGAGCATACAGTATAGATTATGATGATATTTTAAAATACTATTACAAAATAAAAAAGAACGGTACGATATTATGTTTTAAAGCCAAGAAAGATAAGTATGGGCAGCTAAGAGAATGCTCAAACTGGATGTTATATGGGTATTTGCAAGGGAGAATTAACATGATTATTAATAGTTCAGATAGAGATATCATAGCTAAGTACCTTGATAGAGAGATTAATTCGAAAAGAGGTCATTAAAAAGGAAAAAGTACATTCTTTTGGTGTAAGATGTACTTTTTTGATCAATAGGGATATGAAAAAGTTATTTGGTATTTATTTTTGAATTTTCCATTCGCATATCATATGAAGCTGCCCATCTTTTAATTTTGCTTGAAGTGAACCACCCATTTTCAGCATAAGTGTTTTTGCAATAGCTAATCCAAGCCCTGTTCCTTTACCGGATCGATGATGATTAGTTGTATAAAAGCGGTCAAACAGGAAAGGAATATTCTTTTCACTTACATTTTTAGCATCGTTACTAATGATAAATAGTAAGATGCTTTTTGCTTTTGTAGAGTAATGGATATATTACCACTTGCATGATTAAGGGTGTTATAGATTAGATTTTCCATGACAAGCTTAACGGCAGATTCATTAGCAATGATTTGAATATCTTCGTTTTGTATATGAATACTTGGTTCCATTTTCTTTTCACTAAACTGATCATAAAAAACGACTAAGGTTTCCCATGCTAAGTGATTTAATTTTACCATATGAAGGTTTAATTGATAATCAACAGAATCAATAACGGACAGTTCAAAGAAGTCATTTACTAAGGCCTGTAAACGTGTTGATTTATTTTTAATAATCTTCAAATAGTGTTCTTTTTTATATGTTGTTAGTTCACTTGAATCTAATAACTGAATATATCCTATGATAGAGCATACTGGAGTGAACACCAATAGATTTAGCAATTGTTTTTCCACCTTCAGTCCCCTCTAAATATCGTCTCATCGCTCGTATTTTTTCTTTCGAAGAAAATTTAGCCATAAAAAGTGCACCCCAATTGTTAGACTGTGTCTAACAATTGGGGTGCACTTCAGAAGTAGGTGGCTTTATTCATGGTTAAGATTCTTTCAAATCGTCAACTAATTTTTCTGCTAAACGTCTATACATATTGCTCATTGTTACAAATGAAGTTAGCAATAAGAGTTTTTCTAATTCTTTATCCTCAAATGAAGCAGCAGCTTTTACCTCAGCCACCCGATTATCTACATCCCTTTTAAAGTTCTCAACATTTGTTTCTGTAAGTTCAAGATAATCTTTGTAGAGGGTGTCCAGTTCGAAAGTATCCTCGTTTATGAGTCTTTCATTGAGAGTCGCTAAAGAACTTTTAATATCATTAATCGAGAGGGCACCCTTTAATTGATAAATTAAACTAATTAAAATCATATGCTCTTTTGAGTATTTTTTATTTTTTATGGGGATGAATAATTTTCCCTTTGCATAGTTATTGATCATCGTTTTTGTAAGTACTTTTTCATCTTCTGTTCTTGTTGTATCACCGTAGTTATTTTCAAATAGTTGAACAACTTGATCTACATATAAATCCACATTAGGGATATCTTCAAGCCTAATGTTTTTTTCTAAATGTAATGTTTCGAGTAAGTTCTTTATGTTTTCCATATAAACCCTCACCTTTGTAGGAATAATGTACACTGTATCTTTAAATATGGTATTACGAAACAAATAAATTGTAAATGTTGACCTCTAGACGGATTGTGTATATAATTACAAGTAGTTATAAAAACTACATGTAATTATATAAGGGGTTGTTAATGTGAATGCTTACGTGAGAGAACCAGTTAATGCGTTTACCCATCTAGGAGGCGCCATTTTATCGTTTATTGCTTTGCTAGCTATGCTTGTGAAAGTTTCTGTGAAAATGCCATCTATTTCTACAATTTCAGCGGTTATTCTATTTGGAGTAGGGATGATGATTCTTTATGCAGCTTCGGCTGTGTATCACAGTGTTGTAGCAAGCGAACGTGTTATTTATTTCTTTAGAAAACTGGATCATTCTATGATTTTCATTTTAATTGCAGGCACATATGCACCTTTTTGCTTAATTACATTACAGGCTGCAAATGGTTTACTATTATTTGTGCTAGTTTATGCTACAGCTATATGTGGTATTGTTTTTAAAATGTTTTGGTTTAACTGTCCGAGATGGTTATCAACAGCAATCTACCTTATGATGGGATGGTTAATTGTTTTATTCTTTGCACCGCTATCAGAAAATCTAAGCATAGAGGGTATTTTGTTTTTAGTACTTGGTGGTGTTTTTTATACGATTGGTGGATTTATTTACGGAGTAAAACCAAAATGGCTAGAATTTAAATATATGGGGCATCATGAAGTTTTCCATATTTTTGTGTTGTTAGGTAGTCTGGCCCACTTTGTATGTGTATATTGTTATGTGATTTAATAAGTTCTATGTAAAGGTTACATATCACGAGGTATGTGGCCTTTTTAATGGGAATAATTTAAAGTGAAAATTTAATCTCAATATATTATAGATAGGAAGAGTGAGGGGGACGGCAAAATTAGAATCAACCTAAGATAGGGCGATTCTAATTTTGCTCAATTACGTGCATGTTCATTAAAGGATTTGATTAGGAATATATCCTTGATGAACTCGAACAAGTTGTTTATGATATACTTTATCACATTCTTGTCCTGTAGATGAAGATGAGCTACGTCCGAAGCAATTTGTAATAATATTGGAATGATCGAAGTGAGTGATACGAATTTCATAAAGACTAATTTTGTGATCTAAGTTCGCATACAGAACTACTAATTTTTCACTATCAAGATAGTAGGGGAAATTTGCTTCTTCCTTTTCTCCAACTAGGATTGGTAGTTGTATAGGATTAGAATGGTTGGACCAATCCCATATCTCTACATTAATATAACGTGCATAATTTCTATCTAAGTTTACAATGTTTGCTACGACAGAAGCTGTTTGTGGTTCACGTGTTAATACACCTGTTGAGTGAACGACTTGTTTAGGCATATAATCTCACCTTTCATAAAACATAAATTTTAATTTACGATATTTTATGATAGAAGTGCTAGTTTGGTATATGGAAAATGCTTGCTTCTACTTGTTTCTAAAAGAAATGGGTAGGGAACAATATAGATTTTGAATTTTATTCCAGAATTTTCGGCGTTTATTTTTAGATATAATGCTGTTATGATGATGTTATCGTTTTCAGATTGTGTTATATGAGATTGGCTTTATCTACTGTTGGAAAGAAATATACTATTTTGAAAACGCTTTAATGATATGGTACAGTGATTGCATTCTTTGGATTTCTTTTTGTTTTGAGGTAGGAAGTCTGACTTGTTTTGAATAAAAAGTGCTAGTACGCATGAAATAATAATTGTTTCTTGTGTATGCAATTTGAAATGGGTAGGACAATATCACTAGTATAATTTTATGTTACGAGGAGGTTAAGGTGTGAAAAAATATGATTTTCACACGAACATATATGGGTTACGTTGGGTTATTGCTTTCAGGCGCAGCTTTGTTTTTAAACAGTCTTGTCATATTAGGAAAAGCAGAGGAAAAAAGCGCAGGTGTTTTTAATTTATTTGTAGGGGTGCTGCAAATTGTCATTCCGTTTTACCTTATTATGATTTCTGATCAAAGTAATTGGACTGTATATTCATATGCAGCCACTTTTTTATTTGGTTTAACGTATTTGTATGTGGGTATCACCTTTATTACGGGAGTGAGTGGCAATGGGCTAGGATGGTTTTGCCTCTGGGTGGCTCTTGTTGCACTATTTTATATGGTTGTGTCATTCGTTCAATTCCAAGATATTGTTAATGCACTGACTTGGTTTATGTGGGCGCTTCTTTGGTATTTATTCTTTGTGTTAAATGTACAAAAAAAGAATATAAACCAATACCTTGGTAGGATCGCATTTGTACAATCATGGGTAACGCTCACGTTGCCATCGCTTCTTTATTTTATGGGGATATGGGGAACACCAGTAGTTTATCAGGCATGGATTTATGTATCGGTAGTTTCTATTTTATATTTCTGTTATTGCATTTTAAAATATCGAGTACGTTAATAGTAGTAAGATGAGGGAAAGAGAATCTGGCTGGATTCTCTTTTTTATGTGGAAATAAATTCAAGTATAATGAAGTTACAAATACTTATTCAGTCACCATAGAACATTAAAGTAACTAAGGGAATGATACATATGACGAAAATATTAGTGTTAGGCGGAACAAGATTTTTCGGAAAACGATTAGTTGAAAGCCTCCTGCAAGCTGGGCACGATGTAACAATTGCAACGCGGGGACTTAAGACAGACTCGTTTGGTAGTGCTGTTAAAAGAGTCGTTGTAGATCGAGAAGATGAAGGGATGCTAAAGGAAATGTTAGCGGGAGCAAGTTATGACGCTGTGTATGATAACCTATGCTATAGTCCGAATGCAGCGAAGATTATATGCAAAGTACTTCATAGTAAGGTGAAGAAATATATTGTTACATCCTCAATGGCTGTATATGAGTCGGCACTATCTTTAAAAGAAGATGATTTCAATCCGTATCAGTATCCAATTGTTTATGGAGATAGGCAAGGTTTTTCTTATAGTGAAGGAAAAAGATTAGCAGAGGCCGTTTTGTTTAAACATGCAACATTTCCTGTAATTGCAGTGCGCTTTCCAGTTGTTATTGGTGAAAATGATTATACAAAGCGATTGCAGTTTTATGTTGAAAATATCGTGAAGAAAATACCTTTTGTAGTAGAAGATATAGAAGGCAAAATGTCTTTTATCCATGAAAAAGAAGCAGGTGGTTTTCTAGCATATCTTAGTACGATGAATATAAATGGTCCAATTAATGCATGTAGTAATGGTGTGATTTCTATGCGAGAAATTATTGATTTTATAGAAGAAAATACAGGCATAAAGGCTTGTATTGAAGCGGAAGGAAAAAATATAGCTCCGTATAATGGCATGACAAGTTGTACGATGAATAATACAAGAGCGAAAGAGTTAGGATTTCAGTTTAGAAAGTTAGAAACTGATGTGAATCATATATTGAAACACTATATTGAAGTAATATAATGATTATTCATAAATCCCCGGGTGGCAATGCGGGGGATTTTGGAGGATTTCGACGATACTAGTTTACATTATCAAATTTACCTTATACGCATGATTAGTATTCTTGTGATTTAATTGCTTGTAAATATTTTTCATTTACTTGATCCCAGTTAACAGTATGCCACTAATTTGTAATAAATTCTGGACGGTGGTTTTGATACTGCAAATAATAAGCATGTTCCCATACATCAATTACGAGCAATGGGATTTTTCCTTCTTGCAAGGGTGTATCTTGATTGGGTTTGTTACTACACTCTTTTTTGCTTATACTGTAAAGTAATAGTGTCTTGTTAAAGTAGAAGGAGATTGTTTATGGATAAAATGAAAGAATTAATAGATGAAGCAAGGAAGTTTATTACAATTTGTTATCAAGAGCTTGCTAGAGAGCAGCAAATAGAAGAGCGTCTCAGCCAAATTGTGTTGGAAATAGAGCGGACAGGAACATATGAACACACCTTTGAGGAACTTGTTCATGGTGCACGTATGGCTTGGAGAAATAGTAACCGATGTATTGGAAGATTATTTTGGAATAAAATGCATATATTAGATGCTCGTGAAGTGAATGATGAGGAAGGGGTATATAATGCACTTATTCATCATATTCGATATGCAACGAATAACGGAAAAATTAAACCGACAATTACAATTTTTAAGCAGTATAACGGTGAACAAAATAACATTCGAATTTATAACCATCAGTTGATTCGTTATGCGGGATTTGAAACAGAAATGGAAGTGATAGGTGATTCTCATTCGATTCCATTTACAGCGTTTTGTCAGAAACTTGGCTGGAATGGAGAAGGTACGAATTTTGATGTATTGCCACTCGTATTTTCTGTTGATGGACGAGAACCTGTATATAGGGAAATTCCGAAAGAAGAGGTAAAAGAGGTTGAGATTGAGCACCCAGAATATCCATTTGTATCCTTAGGTGCAAAATGGTATGGGGTACCAATGATTTCAGATATGCGTCTAGAGATTGGTGGCATTTCTTATACAGCTGCTCCTTTTAATGGTTGGTATATGGAAACAGAAATTGGGGCTCGTAATTTGGCAGATCATGATCGTTATAATTTACTTCCAGCTGTTGCAGAAATAATGAATTTGGATACTTCGAGAAACAGTACATTATGGAAAGATAAGGCGTTAGTTGAATTAAATGTAGCTGTTTTGCATTCTTTCAAAAAGCAAGGAGTAAGTATTGTAGATCATCATACAGCAGCACAGCAGTTTGGACAATTTGAAAAGCAAGAGGCGGCTTGTGGCCGTGTCGTGACGGGAAATTGGGTATGGCTCATTCCACCATTATCGCCAGCTACTACCCACATCTATCATAAACCTTATCCGAATGATATTCTGACTCCAAATTTCTTTCATAAATAAAAACAAAAGCATTGAAATGTAGAATTTCAATGCTTTTTGATTAAGTTTAATCTAGTACTTTTCCTTTCGTTTCCGGTACACACACTAGCATTGTAATTAATCCAATTGGATAGATAATGAAAATAAGTGATAGAGCTCCGAATAAATTACCACCTGTAGCAATTAAACCGATAATAACAGGGCCAAATCCTGCGAGATACATATCATTCTTCTTGACGATACCTTCACTATTTTTCGATAATAAAACTAATTAAACAAATAAAGGATGAATCACAGATGCTAGATTTAGTGCTTATGATGATTGAACGAGTTGGATTAATTGTTATATTAGGTTTTTTACTTTCGCATATTAAAACATTTAGGCGCCTTCTTCATAAACAAGATGGATATAAAGATAAGCTCATGCTTATTTGTATTTTTTCGTTATTTACAATTATAAGCAATTACACAGGAATTGAAATTGCAGGGAATACCATTATGAATGAAAATTGGCTGCAAGGTGTCTCTTCATCGAGTACGATTGCCAATACACGTATTATGGGAGTTGGAATTAGTGGTTTACTAGGTGGACCGATTGTCGGGATTGGCGTTGGATTTATTGCTGGCATTCATCGTTATATGCTTGGGGGAACAACAGCCCTTAGTTGTGCGATTTCATCTATTTTAGCAGGAATTATTACCGGTTATATTGGCCGTGTTTTTCAAAAGCACAACCGTGTGATTACACCTAAATTCTCAGCTGTTTTAAGTGTTTTTATTGTATCTTTGGAAATGATTATGATCTTATCTATTGTAGAAGATGGATTTGACGTTGTAAAAAAAATCGCAATACCGATGATTCTTGTGAATAGTTTCGGGAGTTTTATTTTATTGTCTATGGTACAAGCTATTTTACGCCAAGAAGAAAATGCCAAGGCTTTACAAACTCATAAAGTACTTCGGATTGCTGATAAGACATTGCCTTATTTTCGCCAAGGCTTAACGGAGGAATCTTGTAAACATGTGGCACAAATTATCCATCGTTTTACAGGGACAGATGCGGTATCTTTAACAGATACAGAAAAAATATTGGCGCACGTTGGATTAGCGTCTGATCACCATATCCCTTCTCATAGTTTAATTACAGGATTATCAAAAGAAGTATTAAAAACAGGGAAAATAATGAAAGCGAAATCACGAGAGATTATTAACTGTCAACATGAAGAATGTCCTTTGCAGGCAGCAATCGTTATTCCGTTAACTTCGCATGGCAATACAATTGGAACATTAAAGCTTTATTTTAAAAATCCGAACCAATTAAGCCGTGTGGAAGAAGAATTAGCAGAAGGGTTAGCGAAGATTTTCTCAACACAGCTTGAGTTAGGAGAGGCAGAATTACAAAGTAAACTACTTCAAGATGCAGAGATAAAAGCATTACAAGCACAAATTAATCCGCATTTTTTATTCAATGCGATTAATACAGTATCAGCTTTATGCCGTACAGATGTAGAAAAGGCAAGAAAGCTCTTATTGCAACTTAGTGTTTATTTTCGGTGTAATCTACAGGGAGCACGCCAGTTACTTATTCCATTAGAGCAAGAACTGAATCATGTACATGCATATTTATCATTAGAACAAGCAAGGTTCCCGAATAAATATGAGGTGAAAACATATATAGAAGAAGGATTACAGACAATTTTACTCCCACCATTTGTACTGCAATTGTTAGTGGAAAATGCACTTCGTCATGCCTTTCCGAAAAAACAACCAATTTGTCAGGTAGAAATTTATGCACACGCGCAGGGAGATATGGTTCATTTTAAAGTGAAAGATAATGGTCAGGGAATTGAACAAGGGCGCTTAGAGCAATTAGGAGGGGCAGTCGTTCCATCGGAAAAAGGAACAGGAACGGCACTATATAATATTAATCAACGGTTAATAGGACTGTTTGGGAAAGATACAACACTTCATATCGAGAGTGAATTAGAAAAAGGGACAGAAATTTTATTTACAATTCCGATTCAAAACATAGGGGAGGAAGAAAGCGGTGTTAAAGGTATTAGTAGTTGACGATGAGATGTTAGCACGGGATGAATTGAAATATTTATTGCAGCGTACGAAAGAAGTGGATGTAATTGAAGAAGCTGATTGCGTGGAAGATGCATTAGAAAAGCTAATGGGGAATAAGCCGGATCTTGTCTTTTTAGATATTCAGCTTTCAGATGATAATGGATTTGAGATTGCGAATATATTAAAGAAAATGAAGAACCCACCGTCCATTGTTTTTGCAACAGCTTACGATCAATATGCGCTGCAAGCATTTGAGGTGGATGCATTAGATTATATTTTAAAGCCGTTTGATGAAGAGCGAATTGCACAGACACTGAAAAAATATAAGAAACGAAAGCAAACTGAAACAGAGAAAAACCAAGATGTAAGAGCTAAAGATGTAGCTGCGGAGATGCATAAGCTTGCATTGCCAATAGAAGAATCCATTGTGCTCGTGAATATTGAAGATATTGTTTATGTGGGACTTGTGGACGGGAAAGTAACTGTAAAGACGATTCGGGAAACATACGTAACCCATGATACGCTTGTTATTTTAGAAAAGAAGCTGCCGCAAACGAGCTTTATGCGCGTTCACCGTAGTTTTCTTACGAATATCAACTATATTTCGGAAATACAGCCCTGGTTTAACTCTACTTATAATTTAATTATGAAAGAGGGATCTAAGGTACCTGTAAGTCGTACATATGCAAAGGAACTTAAAAAGCTGCTTCGTATTTAAGAAGCAGCTTTTGCATTTCATCCCGTTATTTTTGTAACTGATTCCGTATATTTGACGTCCCGATATGTAAACGCTTACTTAATCGTTTACATCATATACAATGAAGGTACCAAATCGAAAGAGGTGGCCAAAGTGAGTACAAAAAAAGTATACAGTTTCTTATCACAAGCATTTGTTTTTTCAGCTATCATGTTGGTTTCTCATATTATTGCAACGCACTTACCAATTCCAATGCCTTCATCAGTAATCGGATTAGTCATTTTGTTTAGTCTATTATGTTTAAAGGTTATTAAGTTGGAGCAGGTTGAATCACTTGGAACGGCGTTAACAGGTATTATTGGATTTCTTTTCGTACCATCTGGTATTTCCGTTATTAACTCTCTTGGGGTAATGGGGCAATACTTTGTACAAATCATAACTGTAATTGTTGTCGCAACAATTATTTTACTAGCAGTAACAGGTTTATTTGCACAATTTATTCTAGGTAAAGATGAAAAAGAAACAACTGATACAAAACAATTAGATGTTGTAAATAAAGGACGCAAACACGGAAAAGTTGTGTAATATATCAGACCATATATGGTTAGGAGGTAATGAACATGGCAAGCACAATGACTCCATACTTCGGAATCGTCGTTTCATTAATCGCATACGGGATCGGAACATTCTTATTTAAACATTCAAAAGGATTCTTCTTATTTACACCACTGTTTGTAGCAATGGTACTTGGTATTGTCTTTTTAAAGGTTGGAAATTTTACATTTGAAGAATATAATACTGGCGGTAAAATGATTAGTTTCTTCTTAGAGCCAGCAACAATTGCCTTTGCAATTCCGTTATACAAACAAGTTGATAAGCTAAAAAAATATTGGTGGCAAATTTTATCCGCTATCGTTGTTGGATCTGTTTGTTCGGTGATTGTCGTGTTCATTGTCGCAAAAGCAATTGGTTTAGATACATCTGTAATGAACTCTATGCTACCACAGGCAGCAACAACAGCAATTGCACTACCAATATCTGAAAGTATCGGTGGTATTCCAGCAATTACATCTTTTGCAGTTATCTTTAACGCAGTTATTGTATACGCACTTGGTGCTTTATTCTTAAAAACATTTAAAGTGAAAAATCCAATTGCGAAAGGATTAGCGCTAGGAACTGCGGGACATGCACTTGGCGTTGCGGTTGGGATTGAAATGGGCGAAGTAGAAGCAGCAATGGCAAGTATTGCAGTAACGGTCGTTGGGGTTGTAACGGTAGTTGTTATTCCGATGTTTATGCCATTTATCGGCTAACAGAATATGTTTTGTGAAAAATATAAAAGCAAGCTATTCGTAGGACAGATTTCTACTGATAGCTTGCTTTTTGTGTTACAGTAGTGGTAAGACCTATTTTATATAAAAATAAATGAGATTTTCCTTAAATCTTCATTAATACTTTGGATAATACGTTCTGAAAAGGACTATTGTATTGTAAAATAGAAAGTAGCTAATGTATCTTGTTCTTAAATCTAGCGAAAGCAAAGAAGATAGGTAGGAGAGTCCATAAGCACTCGATTTGTGGGGGAGATAAAGAAAATCCCACTTATTAAAGTCTCACTTTATAGGACAGGAGAGATCACTCGTCGATTATGCAAATGAAAAGCCTGTTTCAAAGCAAAGGATTCCAAAGATTACTTGTACTGCTCTTGTTGGCTCTTATATTATATGGGCTACAAAGTATGTTTAATTTAATTTTAATTACGTTCATTCTTACGTATTTAATGGATCGATTCCAAAAGTTTATTTCTCGAAAACTCGATCATTTTATGCCGATTAATCGAAAAATTATTATATCGTTATTATATGTGATGTTAGTTGGTGGAATCACTGTTACGTTAGTTAAGTATCTGCCAGTACTAACGGTGCAAATCTCACAATTAATCTACCAGTTTAATGTATTCTTTAAAAATCCACCAGATAATGAAATTATAAAGGCAGCAATTAATGCCATTAACCATATGGAGCTTTCCAAATATATTGGGCAAGGTGTGGACATTCTTTATAAATCCATCGCCAATGTTGGGAAGTTTGGGCTGCAATTTTTCCTTTCTCTTATTTTAAGTTTATTCTTCTTACTTGAGAAGGCACGTATTGTCGCTTTTACCGCGAAATTTAAAGAGAGCAGACTTGCCGTTTTTTATAATGAAATTGAATATTTCGGAAAGAAATTCGCACGTTCTTTTGGAAAAGTAATTGAAGCGCAGTTTTTAATTGCTATTGTTAATTGCGTTTTATCTGTTATTGCGCTATGGATTTTAGGATTCCCACAATTGCTTGGTTTAGCGTTAATGATCTTTTTACTCGGCTTAATTCCAGTAGCTGGTGTAATCATTTCGCTCGTTCCGCTTTGTATGATTGCTTATAATATTGGTAGCATTACGTATGTAGTTTATATTTTAATAATTGTTGCTGTTATTCATGCACTTGAAAGTTATGTGTTAAATCCAAAATTCATGTCACAAAAAACGAATTTACCGATTTTTTATACATTTATGGTATTAACTTTCTCTGAACACTTTTTAGGTGTGTGGGGGCTTATTATTGGTATACCAATTTTTGTGTTCCTATTAGATGTGTTAGATGTGACGAGCGATGAGATAGAAAAAGATTCTGCTAAAAAATAGAGTAAAAAAAGCATCGGACGCCGGTGCTTTTTCTTTTATAACTTCTAACTTCTTATGCCATACTGTAAGAAGAATTAAATAATTGGGGTGAAATAAATGGCTATAAATGAAAAGGTAGAAATTGCAACGTTTGCAGGAGGGTGTTTCTGGTGTATGGTTTCACCATTTGAAGAGATGGAAGGTATTATACAGGTTATTTCAGGTTATACGGGTGGGTATAAAGAGAACCCGACTTATAAAGAAGTTTGTTCTGAAACAACAGGGCATTATGAAGCGGTACAAATTACATTCGATGCAAATAAAATGCCATATGAAAAATTATTAGACATTTATTGGAGGCAAATTGATCCAACAGATATTGGAGGTCAATTTCATGATCGTGGACAATCTTATGAAACTGTAATTTTTTATCATAGTGAAGAACAACTTGAACAAGCAGAAGCTTCAAAATTGGCACTTGCTGAGAGCGGTTGGTTTTCGAAACCAATTGCTACAAAAATACTCCCTGCTACTACATTTTATCCAGCTGAAGAGTATCATCAAGGATATCATAAGAAAAATGCATTTCGCTATGAATTATATCGCCAAGGATCAGGACGCGATGCGTTTATTAAAAAGCACTGGCCGAAAGATAATGCGCATTTAAAAGAGCGATTAACAGATATGCAATTTTATGTAACACAAGAAAATGGTACAGAGCCTCCGTTCCAAAACGAATATTGGAATCATAAAGAGGAAGGAATTTACGTAGACATTGTTTCCGGTGAACCACTATTTACTTCTTTAGATAAATTCGATAGTGGATGCGGTTGGCCGAGTTTTACAAAACCAGTGATGTCCGCTAGTGTAAAAGAGAAAATGGATGTTAGTCACAATATGACGCGTACGGAAGTAAGAAGTAAAGAAGGCGATTCTCACCTTGGGCATGTGTTCCCAGATGGGCCAGGTCCGAATGGTCTTCGTTACTGCATTAATTCAGCGGCGCTTCGGTTTATTCCGAAAGAGGAATTGGAGAAAGAAGGCTATGGAGATTTTTTAATCTTGTTCGGAAATAAAAAATAGCCTCGCATATTGCGAGGCTATTTCTTTATTCTACTGTTTTCTTTTTAAACTTACTGAGTACCTCATAAACAATTGGAACGATAAGAAGTGTTAGTAATGTTGAACTTGTTAACCCACCAATTACCGTTACTCCAAGACCTTTAGAAATTAATCCACTTCCTTCGAATCCTAGTGCAAGCGGGATAAGGGCACCAATTGTTGCGATTGCAGTCATTAGAATTGGGCGTAAGCGTGTTGCGCCAGCTTCTAACAATGCTTCGCGTGTTGATAGCCCCTCGCGCTCCTTATGAATAACACGGTCGATGAGAACAATTGCATTCGTTACAACGATACCGATTAACATAAGGGCACCAATCATTGCCGATACGCTTAACGTTTCACCAGAAATCAATAAGGCAACAAGGGCACCAATGATTGTAAATGGTAGCGAGAATAAGATTGCGAGTGGTGCAAGTGCACCGCCGAATGTAACGACAAGAACGAAGTATACAATGGCAATCGCAGCTAACATTGCTAGGCCAAGTTGTTTAAATGATTCTTGAATATCTTTTGTAACACCACCCATAGAAACATCTACACCAGAAGGAAGATCCATTTTATCTACTTCTTTCTGGACAGCAGCAGATGCTTTAGAAACATCATCAGATGTTAATTTTGCACTTACTTCTGCATAAACGCGACCATCACGATGTGTTACTGTATTGGAAGTTTCACCTTCTTTTACAGTCATAACATCTTTAACAGCAACCTCGTTGCCAAGTGGTGTTGTAATTTTACGATTTGTTAAATCATCAATTGTTTGATAATCATGTTTTTCTGCTTCTACATATACGTTAACATCTTTACCGTCTTTTTTGATTGTAGTAAGGACAGGGCGATCATGTTGGTTAGAAAGTCCCATTCCAATTTGGGCAGCGGTTAGCCCCATCTTACTTAATTTTTCTTGATCAGCGACTAATGTGTATTCTGCGTATGTTTTTGCAATACTAGAGTCAACATCTTTTAAATCTTTATTCTTTTTCATGATGTCCTGAATATCTTTAACAACAGGTTTGATGTCTTCTGAGCTATCTCCGTATACGTACAGCTTGATTTCATTGCTACCGCCACTTGCTCCGAAGTCTTGGCTTTTCCATTCACCTTTTCCTGTCATCTTTTGTAAGTCTTTAATAACTTGTTCTTTCTCTTTGTCGAAGTTCTTTGTGTCATTATCATACTGAACGAAGAACATAGCTTGATTTGTTTTACCTGGACTCATTGGGTTTTCTCCACCTAATGAGAACTGAATTGTTTTTACATCTTTTTTATCTTGGAAGTGTTTTTCAGCTTTTGTTGTAATTTTTTCAACATCTTCTAAAGTTTGCCCTGGTGCAGGGTTATACGTTGCAATAATCATTTTCTCTTCTTCAGATGGTAAGAAACTTACACCGATAATTGGTACAAGTGCAAGGCTACCTACTAATAAAAGAACAGCAAGGCTAGATGTAATGATTTTATGGTTTAATGCCCATCCAAGCAGGCGTTTATAGCCATTTGCTAATTTACTTGGTTTTTCTTCATGATGTACTTGTTTTTCTCTTGTACTTTCCTTTTTAAATAAAGAGTGTGCTAACATCGGTACAATTGTAACTGCTACAAGTAATGAAGCTAACAAGGCAAAGACAATTGTTAAAGCGAACGGTAAGAACATTTCACCAATCATACCTTTTACAAGTCCAAGAGGTAAAAAGACTGCAATTGTTACAATTGTTGAAGACATAATCGGAACAAACATCTCTTTTGTCGCTTCACGAATTAAGTCTCTACCTTTTAATTTTTCGTCTGATAAGGACATGCGTCGGTAAATATTTTCAATAACAACGATCGAATCATCGACAACGCGCCCAATGGCAACGGTCATCGCTCCAAGCGTCATCATGTTAAGTGTAATATCCATCTGTTTTAATACTAAAACAGCAATTAATAAAGAAAGTGGTATAGAGACAACAGAAATCAATGTTGTTCGAATGTTTCGTAAGAACAACATAATAATAACAATAGCAAAGATGGCACCAAATATTGCTTTGCTAAGCATAGTATCAACTGATTTCTCAATCGGTGCACCTTGGTCAAATGTTGAGATGATTTCTAAGTCTTTATATTTTTTCTCAAAGTCCTTCACTTTGTCTTTGACCGCATTTACGACATCAACTGTATTTGCATCAGCAGCTTTTACGATTTGGATACCGATTGCTTCTTTTCCATTTGTACGCGAAATAGATTCGGCTTTTCCTACTTCTTTAATATCAGCAATTTCTTCTAATGTAACAGTGGGAATTCCGTTAGCTGCAGCTGGATTCATCTGTGGCGCTTGAGCTCCTGCTCCTGGTTTGCCTTGACCACTTGCTGCTGAAGGGACGGCAGGAATCTTCATTTCTTTTAAAGCTTTGATTGTTGTAATATTACCATCTACAACAACTGATTTCTCCGTATCTTTAAAAGTATAGAGACCAAGTGGTAAAGATACATCAGAACCTTTAATGATATTTTTAATAGTATCTTCACTTAAACCCAATTCTTGCATCTTATCTTTTTTAAAGACGAGTTGCACTTCATCTACTTGTTGTCCAGCAATTTGAACAGATGCAACGCCATCGAGCCCTTTTAGTCCTGGAACAATATTTTTCTCAACCTTTTCAGTTAAGGCAGCTAAAGATTCATCTTTACTTGCTACGCTTAATGAAATAACAGGAAAGGCATTAAAGTTTACTCGAGAAACTTTTGGATCTTTCACGCCTTCTGGTAATTTTACATTTGCAAGTGCTTCTTTAATTTCAGTTTCAGCTTTTTCCATATTCTTATCAAAGTTATATTCTACTTGAATAGACGAAGCATTTTGATAAGAGGAAGAACTTACAACGTTCACGCCATTTAAATTCTGCAGCTGTTCTTCCATCGGTTTCGATACCTTATCAGCTACTTCTGCTGGTGTAGCACCAGGATAAACCGTTGTTACCGTTACAACTGGCGTTGTAATGTCAGGAATTGTTTCTAGCTTCATATTAAGGCCGGAGTAAATCCCTGCAATGGTAACAATAATGGTTAGTAGCCAAACTGCGAACTTATTTTTTAAAGAAAAGTTAATGATTTTGTTCATGTTTGCGCTCCCTTTTTAACGTGTATTGACCAATCGGTCAGTCTAATACATAATATAACTGACTGATTGGTCAGTCGTCAATGAAAAGGAATGGTATAATAAAGGGAAACTTCCATCAGTGGGGAGGGTTCTTCATCCCTCATTGATAGTTAGTCCTTACCAATTGGGCTTTTACAGGCATTTATCCTCTATCTATCTTCCTCGTTTCTCTCTGAACCTAGAGGTGGAGGGACTGCCTGTTAATGCGGGATAAAGTTAAGGTGAAATTTTATGATGCGAGATCGAATTAGGAGAGAAAATATGAAAGAAAAAGAACGTTTAATTATAGAAATGGCAATGAAGTTATTTGCAACTAAAGGTGTGAACGCAACGTCGGTACAAGAGATTGTAACAGCATGCGGTATATCAAAAGGAGCATTTTATCTATATTTTAAATCGAAAGATGAATTGTTATTAGCGACACTCCGATATTATTATGACAAAATCCATAAAAAGATGATGGCTATTGATGGAGAATCATTGCTGCCACGTGAAAAGTTTGAAAAACAACTACATTGTCAATTTAATGATGTACAAAAACATAAGGAATTCATTATTATGCACGCGAGAGAAAATGCAATTCCTTTTAATAAAGAAGTAGAAGCATTTATGATGAGAATGAAGCTCGAGTCACATGCATTTTATCGAAATAGTTTATTATCAATTTATGGTGGACAGGTTACTCCATATCTTTTAGATCTTGTTATTATGGTAGAAGGGGTATGCAGGGGTTATTTAGAGTTAATCATTTTAAATGTAGCTGAAATAGATTTATTTCATGTTTCATCATTTATTTTAAAGAGGGTGGATGATCTTGTAGCAGGTCTTGTACAATCTAAGGATACGCCTGTTTTACATGAAGAAAAGCTGGGACAATTCTTTTGTAGTTCAGAGCTTATTAAAGAGCAGGCAAAAGAGCATTTTTTACAGGAAATTGTTATGTTCAAACGTACATTAGCAGATCAATTAGAAAATGATGAGTTGTTAGTTACTTTAGATGTTCTCGAAGCTGAAATGAGGTTGCTAAATCCAAGAGTTCCAGTTATTCAAGGGATGCTCGCTAATTTAAAAGCTTACGATGATTTGAAGGATTTTCGGTTGAGATTAGCTGGGTATTATCATATAAAAGTTATATAGGATGGATTTGTTCATCCATAATAAAAAGGGGATCATAATAGATCCCCTTTTTTATTAGTTATTAGATTGTGCCCATTCTTCTACGTTCCAAACTTTTGTAATCCAATCCTCATAGAAATCTGGTTCGTGACATACAAGAAGGATTGTTCCTTTATATGCTTTTAAAGCTTTTTTTAATTCTTCTTTAGCTGTAACATCAAGGTGATTTGTTGGCTCATCAAACAGGATCCAGTTGCTTTCTTCACCCATTAATTTACATAGACGGACTTTCGCTTGCTCTCCACCGCTTAATTGGCTTAATGGACGAGAAATATGCTCGTTTTTCAAACCACATCGTGCTAACATTGCCCGAACTTGGTGCTGATCTAGACTTGGGAATGTATTCCATACATCATCGATGGGCGTTAAATTCTCAGCTTTTACCTCTTGTTCGAAGTATGCAGGTTCTAAGAAATCACCAAGGCTTGTTTTCCCGCTTAATGGTTTAATTTTACCTAGGATTGTTTTTAATAATGTTGATTTACCAACACCATTACATCCAACAATCGCGATTTTTTCTCCACGCTCAATTGTCATCGTTAATTTTGGTAATAATGCATGTGTGTATCCAATTTCTACATCTTCACCTTCAAAGACAAAGCGACTGCTTGCGCGACATTCTTTGAAAGAGAATTCTGGTTTAATTGCTGTTTCTGGGCGATCAATACGCTCCATGCGATCTAGTTGTTTCTGACGACTCTTTGCACGACCTGTTGTAGAATAACGAGCTTTGTTTTTTGCGATAAAATCTTCTTGTTTTTTAATGAATTCTTGCTGCTTTTGATAAGCGTTTAAATGTTGATTTTTATTGATTTCAGCTAGCTCTAGGAATTTTTCATATGTCGCTGTGTAACGCGTCATTTTTGAGAATTCTAGATGGAAAATAACATCAACACATTTGTTCATAAATTCCGTATCATGGGAAATTAAAAGGAACGCATGTGGATATTCTTTTAGGTAATTTGTTAACCATTGAATATGTTCAACATCTAAATAGTTGGTCGGCTCATCAAGTAATAGTACTTCTGGTTGTTCCAGTAATAGCTTTGCAAGTAATACTTTTGTACGCTGCCCACCACTTAATGCAGAAACATCACGGTCTAATCCAATTGCATCAATTCCAAGACCACGTGCAGCTTCTTCAATTTTAATATCTAATAAATAGAAACCACCTGCTTCAAGTGCATCTTGAATCTCTGCCATTTGATCAAGAAGTTCTTCTAATTCTTCCGGCGTAGCTGTTCCCATTTTCTCAGTAACGATATTGAGTTCTTTTTCTTTCTCAAATAAAGGTAAGAACGCATCTGTTAATACGTCACGGATCGTTCTGCCCGGTGTTAATATTGTATGTTGGTCTAAATATCCGTAATGTGTACCAGGTGTCCATTCTACGCGTCCTTCATCATGGATAAGTTGTCCAGTAATAATATTCATAAATGTTGATTTACCAACGCCGTTTGCACCAACTAAACCAACATGTTCTCCTGCTAATAAGCGCATTGATACGTCTTTAAATAGTGTACGATCACCAAATGTATGACCTAAATTTTCAACTGTTAATAAGCTCATAATGTCCTCCGTCCATTTCAAAATAGTACCTTGAATCATGATACTAAATTCTCGGATATAATGCTATCCTTTCAAAATGTATATTTTTTCAAAAATAGGATTGCTTTTTTTTGGAAAAAGAATATAATGTAATTGAACGGTGGTTAATTAAATTGTGAGGTATGAGAAATGTCGCCAAGAAGAGCAGTTAAACAAGAATTAACAAGAGAAATGATTATGAATGCAGCAAGGGATTTATTTATAAAACAAGGGTATCAGCATACTTCAATGCGTAAAATCGCAGCAGAATTAGGATATAGTCATGGATCAATCTATTATCATTTTAAAAATAAAGCAGAGCTTTTTTATGCGATGGTTGAACAAGATTTTCAATTATTGGATCAAAGGCTAGATGAAACGATTGCTCAAAATTTACAGCGAGAAGAACAATTAAAAGCAGTGTTATTAGGTTTTATTGAATTTGGTCTACGAAATCAAAGTCATTATGAAATTATGTTTTTGATTAAAGATGAAGAATTAAAAGAATGTCTAGCAGATGAGCCAAATGCTAGTTATGATAAGTTCGCTAATGTTATATCTTCCTTATGTAATGGAAAGGTAAGCATAATGACTATATGGTCTGTTTTTTTATCATTACATGGGTTTGTATCGCATTATTGTAGAAATGTTCAAACGTTTGAAGATGTACAAGATTTAGCTAAAGCACATGTGAATTTTATTGCAAAATCGCTTCTTATGTAAGTGATTTTCTTTTTGCAATTAATTGAACAGTGGTTAATTAAAAGGGGGATTAAGATGAAAAAGGCGTTAGTATTGGGAGCATCTGGAGCAATGGGATATGCAATTACAAAGGAATTGTGCGGGAGAGGGATTGATGTAATTGCTTTTGCGAGAAATAGGGCGAAGCTAGAAAAGCTGTTTTACGATGAGGAAAGAATACAAATAATAGCGGGAAATGTATTTAAGCAAGCAGATATAATGGGAGCTGCTAAAGATGTAGATGTGATCTTTCATGCTGTAAATATTCCGTATACAGATTGGGAGATAAAACAGCCAGAGTTACTAAAAAATATATTAGAAACGACGAAACATCACGGTGCTAAATTAGCGATGGTAGATAATATTTATGCGTATGGAAGACAAGAACGAGGGAAGGTAACGGAAGAGGCTGTAAAGAATCCACATACAAAGAAGGGGAAAATTCGTTTACAGCTTGAATTGATGGCAAAACAGGCTGGTGTACCGGTACTTACTGCTCATTTTCCAGATTTTTATGGGCCAAATGCAGAAAGTACGCTTGTTCATCATACGTTACAAGGTGTTCTTGCAAATAAAATATCTAGCTTTGTCGGGGATAAGAAGCTTGCTAGGGAATATATTTTTACGCCGGATGGAGCTAAGGCGATTGTTGAATTAGCATTACGTGATAGTGCATATGGGCAAAACTGGAACATACCGGGTTCTGGTGTGATTACAGGGGAAGAGATGATTGGGTATATAAGAGAATTAACTGGATATAAGAAGCCTATAATGACTGTAAAAAAACGTATGATTGGAATGCTTGGCTTATTTGATAAACAAATGAAAGAGTTTGTAGAAATGTTGTATTTGACAGAAGAACCGGTTGTATTGAGTGGAGAAAAGTATGAGAGTTATATTGGTGAAGTACCAAAGACATCTTACCGTGAGGGACTAAAGGAGACTATTTTGTTTTTGGAGGGGAGAAATTAGATAAAAAAGAAGAGCGAACTGTTCTAATATTGAACGACTGCTCTTCTTTTTTCTTCTATTTAAAATAACCTCGAACGATTCCTTTTAAACGATTTGCATGGAATTTGCGTTTATTATTCGAAATATTTTGCGTCATACGGAATGTAGCGGCTGCAACCGCACGTAAAAAGTATGGGAAGCCATAATGTAAACGAATTACTCTTCCGAAACCACCGGCATAGGAAATGGCTCTTTTTAATGATTGCTCATTAATGACTTCTTCTTTTACTGGATGGTATACGAATAGGTCTTTTTTAAATAGTCCTGTATATCCATTTTTCATACCGCGTAGTACGAAGTCAGTTTCTTCACCAGCTCCGTAAATTGTTCCTGATCCAACACCTAAGTCTTCATCAAATGTACCAACATCTTGCACAAATTGTTTCGTAAAGAATAGTGTGAAAGACGGTCCCATGAATCCATATTTATCATTTAAAATAATATCTGTTTCTGGTGCATGCACTAATGAGCCTGTTCCTTCAACATTTGTAGTATTTGTTGATATAAATTGAATATCCTTATCTTTATTAAATGTTTCTAGGATGCTTTCCAACACGTTTGTTTCATAAATACAGTCATCATCCGGAAATGCGATAATATCACCATCAGCTACTTTTAATCCTGCATTACGGGCACGGGATAATCCTTTAATAGGCGTATAAATATAGTTGATGGAAAATTTTTCTTTATAATCTGCAAAGAGATCAGAAATTGGTGTATCGTTTTGGTCAACTACAATGAGCTCAAAGTTTTTATAAGTTTGTTTTTCTAATGAGTTTAGCAAATCAAGAATGTCATCACGTCTGCCGCAAGTGGCCATGATTAAAGAAAATTTCAATTGTAACAGCTCCTTCAAGAGGGTTCATTTGTTCATATACAGAAAATAGTTTGTATTTCTTACGTCATTTTACATTAAGCTCTTTTAAATCTTGCTTTTATTTTGTCTAACAGCATAAAGAGAATTTCATCTTTCGCTATGAATAGGATAAGTGCATAAGCCAATCCACATGCTAACATTGTGACGATAACTTGTAGAATTTGTCCGGAAATTATCGTATTCACTAAGAATGCTATTGGTAAAAATGTTAGTGAATAAAACAGGTATTTTAGCTTTTGCATATCGAATAATGTGTAATTTACTTTTAATTTCTTTTTTATATAAATATATTCCAATACAATCAATGTACAGTTAGCAATCGTTGTTGTAATAATTGCTGTTGTTGGTGTAAGTACATGGAAGAATACAAGCGCAAAATTTAATACAAGGTTTATAAAGCCACAAATGAATAAAAAGCGAACTAAAATACTTTCTTTCTTTTTCACATAAATAATTTGGTTGGATAAAATAGATTCAATTCCTACCGAAATCATATAAAATGCGAAAACCATTAATGTGTCACCAGCTCCGGCATATTGCTTTCCGCCATAAATAATAACAGCTCCGTGAGCGATAAGCATTAAACCAATAGCAGCTGGGAACAACGTAATGAAATATACTTTTGAAATTTTGTTTAGTAATGATTCATATTCTCTTTCAGCTGCGTTTCCTGATAAATAAGAAAGCCTTGGAATTGTAACTTGGACAACACTTAACATAAGTGTGTTAATAATAGTCATAATCTGGAAGGCCATTACATAGAAAGCGACAGTAGCTTCTCCATTAACCTCTAATATGAAGAGGCGATCTAATTGTGTATATAACATATTTGCGTTTGAAAAGATAACAACTAATACTAAGGGCTGTAAATGCGGGACAATTGTTAAATTAGAAAAATCAAATTTAACTTGACGCTTCACATATATAAAGCTAATGATATGGTTTAAAAATGTTGATAAGACTAATAAACCAGCGAATTTTTTATAATCATCCACTCCATGAATTAAAGTGAAAAGAAGCACGACATAAGTAAGCCGGACAATAACCGTTTTCTTCGTAATGAAATCATAATTTTCATGCGCCTCATTAAACCATTCTACGTAAAACAAATTTGAAATAAAATTGAATCCGAAAATGAGCAGTACAGGAAATAAATTTTTATCGCCGTATCCAAGATAACTAAAGAGTACGAATGCCACTAGAGCTAGGATACTTGTTGTAAAGTTAATTACATATAGGCTTGTGAACAATTGTGAAACTTTTTTCTTATCATTTTTTACTAAGCTAATTTCACGTAATCCATATTGGTATACGCCAAATACAGCAAAAATGAAAAAATAATTAAAAATGGTTTCAGCGGAGCTAACTGCTCCTATTGAAGGAGCCCCGAGTGTTCGATAGGCGTAAGGTCCTACTAAAATTGGGAGAATAATATTAAAGGTATTGAGCAATAGTTTATAGAAAATATTTGATACAAGTGACTTTTGCATAATTTCACCTTTCCATACAAATGAAAGTCAAATAAAGCACCTTTCATGTGAATCATATTAGTTATTGGAATAGATTCCTTAATGAATCAATTATTATTTGTAGTTAATAACTACGGGTATAAGTTTACCTCACATAAACTTTGTAAAGCAACCATTGGTTGATTCGGAAGAGATATAAATAATGCCCCAAATAAACTTGGGGCATTTGCTTTATCTATATTTTAAATTAGAAAGTGCCTGTATGATACGTACAATACCATAGGAGGCAATTAGACATATCAGTGGTATTATGAAATATCCGTAGCGGTCTATAGCAAGGAATATATTTGTAGATGCTACGTATACGATCACACTGCTTACTAACATCATAAATCGTTTGTGCTTAAAGGAATTGAGCATAAAGCAGAAAGAACTTAGAGCAGTAAAAGCCATTAACAGTTGATGATATTTTTTTACGAATAGAGAGAAGGAGTAATTACCTACCCAAGATGGTCGTATAAATAATTCAATTGTTTTACCAACAGTAAACCAGGAGAACCAATAAGTAAAGTCAGTAGAAAAGCCTTGCTTTATTAAATGTTTTGCATACTCTGATTTATCTGTATATCCAGCGGCATTCATATCGTTAACGATATTGATATAGCCTGTTTTATTAAATGGATCAGCTCCTGCTATGAGAGGATCTCCTCCTTGAGTAGAGAATAAAACAAATTGGTTTAAAGCTAGGAAGTTTCGGAATACCCATGCTCCAATAATAAAGATAGGGCCAATACACCAAAGCAAGCCAATTTTTATTGATTCTTTTATTCCATACGAATAGATAACGACAATCATTGGAATTAGTAGCATAGGTGCGGGATTTGGTCGGAACATTAGTAAAATCGATACTACAATACCAAACCAAACATGAAATTTCACCTTGTTATACTTCCATGCTAGAACAAATACATAGACTGAGAAACATAATAAAAACATAGAAGGTGGTTCAGTCAGTAACGTACGGAAATAGTGGTACATACTAAAGTAACTAGCATATAGGCCGCTTGCGATAAGGCCATATGATTTCCGTTCAAACAACTCTTTTCCAATTAAATATAAGAGGAGAATTGTTAGTAAATCAAAAATAGTATTAAAACCAGTACCAACATAGTAGTATGGTATAGATGTTATTTTTGATATGATCAGTGCCCCAGTTAATAATAAAGGCTGTCCAGGTGTTACATAAGCATTTTTTTGAGGTGGATCGCTTGGTTCCATATATACATATCCAAATACGCCATGTTCTAATAATTGCTGAGCTGATAATGTATAGTTATATGCATCATTGGCACCATACGTTTTTTTGATTAGTTCTGCATCTACACCGGGTTGTTTTACTAGGCAAATAATATGTATTATTAGAGATAAAGTTAAAATGATATATAGTGACTTAGGTAATTTTTTAAAAAGCCCCAACATAATAGTCCCCCTTCTTTTTATGTAGCAATATATTACCATTATTTAGGAATTGAATGTTATCAAGCTTATATTATAGTTTATTTTATGTAGTATAACCACTTTTATCTTTTTGATATATTTATGAAAAGAGCTCTTTTGGTGAAAGAGCGCTTTTGTACAATCAATATTTTATACATTCAATCTTAGAATCTATCGTATTGCTTTTTTGTAGAGAGAGGAGAAAAATTGAATAGTGAAAAAGGCACTTAATATACAGATACAAGGAATAATAAAAAATCCGTATCTAGACATAACTAAAAACATATTTGAAAGTGCAATATAGACGAGTACAACAATAGATAAAAGCAAGATTTGTTTGTTTTTTCTATATGCAAGGAAGCAACTTAATCCCGTTAATACAACAAAGAGATGTTGATAGTCAAAGAATTTTATAATCCAAGGTTTAAAATAACTTGTATAAAAATTTAAGGCGTGTGCTTCATTAAACAAGTAAATGGTTTTTCCTATAGTAAACCATGAAAACCAGATAGGGAATTGATTTGTAAGGCCATCTTTAATTAAATGTTTGGCATAATCACCTTTACCTTCTGATGTGTCAGGATAACCTGCATTTATCATGTCTTGTGTCATATTATTTTCATCCCATAAGTAAAACGGATTTGCACCAGATAGTAAAGGGTCACCTGCATGGGAAGAAAATAAATAGGCTTTTCCGAACACCATAAAGTTTCGAATAACCCAAGGGACCATAATTAGAACAGGACCGATGCACCAAATAAACCCAATTTTAATAGCTTCTTTTAGTCCATGCTTATAAACCATCATGCCCCATGCGAGAAGTAATAATGGTCCGGGTGTAGGTCGAAACATTAATGTGATAGAAGCAATAATCCCAAATAAAACATGTAGGCGAAATTTATTTTGCTGCAATAGTAGCAGAAAAATAAGTATAGATAACATAAAGAAAAATACAGATGGTATTTCTGTTAGTAATGTTCTAAAAAGATGATAAGCAGAAAAGTATGTTGTGTATAACATACTTGCTAATGACGATATGAATATATTTTTAAAGAGTAATTGTGAGATAGCATAAATGATGGAAATTATCCCTAAATTCAAAGCCATATTCGTAATACGTGATAAAGTAATATGATCAATGTGCAGCCATTCAGAAATTTGGAATAATCCAGCTAAATACAACGGTTGACCGGGAGTTACGAAAGCATTCGATTTTGTATCGGCATAACCATATATTCCGTCATGTAATAATTGCCAAGCCATATTTGAATATTTAGAGGCGTCAAGAGAACCGTAAGTCGAAACAGGTTTTCCAAACACTTCAGGTTCATTGAAAACAGATCCAGGGTGTTTTAATAAAAAGTACATATGCATTAGAAATGCAATGATTAAAATATATAAAAGTGGACTTTTCATCGCTTTATATACTTTATTGGATAGCATGGGGACACCTCACTTTAAATTGGTTGTTATTTTGTAATAAAATATGCATTTAAAAGAATGAATTTAACTTCAAATAAATAGATTTTAAAAAGAATAAAGAACCGGTTAGCTGTTGCCAGTAAAGAAAGAATTTCTCCACTTATAAAATAAGAGGAGAAAATCAATTTGAAATTTGTATTTAGTTTTTATTCTGCTTGCTCTTTTGCTTTTGCTAGCTTTTGTTTTAATAATGCATATTCTTGTGTTAATGTCACAAGCTGGTGATGTTGTTTAGATAATTTTCGAGTCAAATCAAAAATTAAGATAAAGCAAAATAACAAGCCGAACAAGAATAAAATAGATGGTGGATATTCTACTTTCAGTAGTTTCCCAATCCAATTTATAATTCTATCAGTAGAACTTAAGATAGCCATGGATATACAAACGAAAATCCATAGAATTGAGTATTTTGTTTCTAGGGCTCCTTTACGAATGGAGTTAATAATAATTAAAAACAGTAAGATAATGAAGATGAACGAAAAGGTAATTATTGGCATTTATGATCAACCTTTCACGATTTTTTGCATTAATATAGCGAGACTTACTTTAATCATGTAATATGCAGATTTTAAAGGAGTAATAGATGATTGTCCTCCTTGTCTTTCTTGCATATTTACAGAAATTTCATTGATACGTAAACCTTTTTTCTTTAAGTGGATTAGGACCTCTGGTTCTGGATAATCCTTTGGATAGTTATAAGAAAAGATTTCAATTACTTTTCGGTTAATTGCACGGTAACCAGATGTTGGATCCATAAATGTTTGTCTTGTTAATAATTTTAATAAGGCTGTAAAGTAAAAAATACCAATTCTGCGTGAGAGGCTACCTTTATAAGCTGTTTTCTCAGTAAAACGTGAACCTAGTACCATATCGCACTTATTTTCAGCGATAGGTTGAATGATTTTGTATAAGTCCTCAGGATTATGTTGACCATCTGCATCAAATTGAATTGCAATGTCATATCCGTTTATATCAGCATATTTATAGCCAGTTTGTACAGCAGAGCCAATTCCTAAATTGTATGGTAAATTTACAATATTAACTGGGAATTCTTTTACAATTTCTGATGTTCGGTCGCGTGAACCATCATTAATAACACAAATATCTAATTGTGTGAAATGTTGTTTAAGCTCTAATAGTCTTGTTAATGTATCTCCGATTGCTTCTTCTTCATTGTAGGCAGGAATAATAATCAATGTTTTCGGTATTGAAATTGGTACTTCAACAGACATTTTTGCACCATCCTCTATATAAAAAATATGTAATGATATTAAATTAAATGAGCTAATTTAAGCATACTTTACTTAATATATCATTAAAATTATAACAAAATAAAGGATAAAGTATGTAATTTTTGTAAAATGAAAAGTCTGACTATGCATTTTTTTGATAAAAAATAGCGAATATAGTCTTACTATATTCGCTAAAAGGTTTTCACTTATACACTCCAAGGTTTGCTCAGTGTTAATACATCAGCCATTTCTTTACTTTTTGAACGGTTTTCTTTTTTGCTTTGAGCACGTTCTTTTCCGGTTTTGTATAACCAATGTTCTTCTTCTGTTTCTGGTAACACTTGAGGTACAGAAGACGGCTTGCCATCTTTTAATGCTACGAATGTAATGAAGCAAGTAGCAGCAATGCGGCGTTCCCCTTCTAATAAATTTTCTGCAACGACTTTCACAAATACTTCCATAGATGATTTTCCCGTATAGCAAACGAATGCCTCATAGCAAACGGAATCCGTTTGATGGATTGGAGTTAAAAAGTCAACGGAATCAATGGAGGCCGTTACGCAATGTTTCCTACTATGTCTTGCTGCTGCAATAGATGCGATGCTGTCAATTTCCGCTAATAGTTTTCCGCCAAATAATGTTTGATGATTGTTTAAATCATTTGGGAAAACACGCGTTGTTTTAATTGCTTTTGATTCTCTCATAAATTTCTTATCCATATAATCTACTCCTATTTCTGTTTCCTATATAAAAAAGATGGGTATTTTCTATCGAATATTATTTGTTATTTAGACGATTGAGATCCGATAAAAAGTTTACTTCATTAAAATAGAATAATATTGTATTTCTATGCGTGTAACTGAAAGAAAATTTAATTTGTATAGATTGTAGTGTAAAAGAGGTTTCGCTTACATTGCAAGCGAAAAAGTGAATGTTATATTTTTCTATATAAAGTGAAACTTTAATCAGTAGTTTTTTTCATCCCTCACTGATTATTAGCACTAATCAATTAGTACTTTTACAGGCAGTTCATCTCCTAGTTAATTCCGCTCCTTCTATTTGAATTTCGTGGTGAGAGTATTACTTGCTCGCAAATAGCGGGATAAATTTTCTAACTGTCATGTGCCCATTCATGATAGAATCGTTGTGTTATGAATGGAAATAGAGGTGCAATATACATATGAATAACATACAAACAGGGTTTTCATCTTTTTTTAGTAAAATAATTATTGGAACTATGCTTGCCTTTTTTGTTTATTCTTGCTGGAACGCCTTCGAGGGAAGTAAGCAATTTTTGGGAGGAAGCGCCACAAGTTTAACGATTGTGCTATCAATTTTCGTGATACTCCTTTTACTTCTTGCTTCTATTTTGCAATATCGATTTACGGATAAACAGTTTCTCATTTTTCTAATGAGTATGACAGTGCTGGTTAGGCTTGGAGCAGTTCTCTTTTTTGATGCTCCAGTTATAGGTGATATGAGAGCTATGTATGAGACTGCAAAACAAGTTGCGCTAGGAAGCAGTAATGTAACTGTTGTTAGTCAATTACCTTTCATTATATATGAGTCAGTATTGATTCGTGTGTTTGGCGATGCTACATTTGTTTTGCAATTTTTTAATGTTTTGTATTGTGCAGGAACAGCGTTTTTCATTTATCGAATTGCTGCAAGTTTATTTCAAGAAGAATGTGGCCGAATTGCTGCAGTGTTTTACTCGCTATATTTGCCAAATATTCTTTCATGTTCATTATTAACAGGGGAATTATTCTCTATATTTTTATTTTACTTTGCGAGTTATATATTACTACATAAAGGATTGAGTCATTCTTACATGTGGGCATGTGCTGCGATACTATTTGCTCTTAGTAATATGATGTATCCAGTAGGCATATTTATACTTATTTTAGTAATTGTGTATGTCTTGCTAGTGGAAGTATTCCAAAGTGCAGATAAACAAAATGTATTGTTAAAATTAATAGGGATTTTAGTCGTATTTTATGTTACTCATTTTGCTGTGAATTATGGGATTCAAGCAATGGGAATAAAACAGTATGCCATTTCTAACGATGCGTATGTGCAATCGGTTTTAATCGGGGAAGAGCGTAATAAACAAGAAACCGTTCAAGCACAAAGTATGAAAGAGCGCTTGAGTCAAAAGTTAAAAGAGTTAGAAACAGAGCGGTTAGCTGTGGTTAAGCCAAGTATAGATCAGGTATCATCAGAGGGAATGAATGGAATATTGCTAAAAGGTGAAAAACTCATCTTTATAGCTGTAACTTTATTTATGTCAATTGCGCTTTTACATTTCCTTATTCAGAAACAAAAGAGCGAAGGCTATATGTTGTTACTGTTACTTATAACAGGATATATTGGAATGAAGCTTTTTAATGCAGATATTGTGCACGATGGTTTAACGATACCAAGTCTTTTCATTTTACAAAGTTTAGGTGTATATATGTTGTCATCCTATTGTCAAAAGCTATTTTTCAAAAAATAAAGTGAAGCCTTGCGTAGCAGGAAGGTTTGATCTTATATTTTTAGGGGAATCTTGAAGCGTGTGATAAAAGAAAACTCACCGTTTTTTAAAATGGTGAGTTTTTTCTTATATTTAGGCAATAAGGAGTAACTATTATAAATAAAGAGAATTCGATTTGAATTCTCTTAATGACTTTTATTAGCTTTTGCATGAGCCTTAAAGAAGACTGGAAAATGCACATTATATATAACGGTGACTACACGTATGATGAACGTTACTAGTAAGCAGATATAAAAGGCTAATACGTGTGCACCCATTTCATACGTAATTAGGAAACTAATTGCACCTAGAATAGAAGCAATTGCATAGATCTCTTTACGGAATACATAGGGAATATCTTGAGCGCAAATATCGCGCATAATCCCTCCACCAATACCTGTAATAACACCCATCGAAACAACTAAAAATGAAGCATCAACGTGATGCGACATTGCAGCGTTTGCGCCAATAGCAGTAAAAACGCCTAAACCGACAGCATCTGAAAGCATGATTACAACTTGAAGTTTATTAATGCGTTCGAAAAACATACAAGTAAAGAGAGCTGCTAATACACTGACTAAAAAGTAAATCGGTTGTACAAATGCAACGGGAGGTAGGTTACCAATCATAATATCACGAATAATTCCGCCACCGAGTGCAGTAGCTACAGCTAAACAAAGGACACCAAATAAATCTAGATCTTTCTTTAAACCAACTAATGTACCAGAAATGGCAGCGGCGACAATGCCAAGAAACGTAAATATTTCGATTAATAACATAGCTCTAATCCCTTCCTCTTAAAGATGTTCCAGAGCAAAATATACACTAAAGTTTTAGAAATAACAATTACTTTTCGTTACATGTAGAAAAAAAGAAAAAATGGGGAAAGAAAGCGTTTGAAGATACCAGATATATGACATGTGAGAAGGGGATTTATTATCTTTTATCTGCATAAATAGGAAGTGGTTAACTAAAAAATTATGGTATAATAAATATTTGAGACGAGTTAGAAGTTTATTGTAAATTGTATAAAGTGAGATAAGGTAATGATAGTTATGGGGGTTCGAGATGTTAGGAAATAATAATTTAAGTAATAAATTCGGGGATTTTTTATTGATTTTCATTATGTTACAGCCGGTTTTAGACTTACTCACGTCATTTTGCATCATGGTTTTAAAGATTGATACGACAATTGGAATTATTACGCGTCTATTTGTAATGGTTCTTGGTGGAATCTATATTTTATTTCAGGCAAGAGAAAAAGAAAATCGTAAATATATCATATATTTAATAGTAGTTGGAATTGTTCTTGCTGCAGGTTTAGTAAATAATAAATTGGTTAAAAGCCCTATCATGTTGGGAGAAGAAATTAAATTTATAGCAAAAGCATTATATCCATTTATCATGCTTACTTGTTACATTTTTGTGTTTAAATCATTACGTGAAAAAGCAAATGCATATTCAAAAATGCGTAACTATATTGTGTATTCAGCATTAATTATAAATAGTATCATGGTTATTTCAATTGCGACAGGAACTGATTATAATAGCTACGAATGGGTGAAACTTGGTTCACGTGGGTGGTTCTATGCAGGAAATGAACTAGGATCTATTTTAGCAGTTATATGCCCAATTGTTGTTCTATATTCAATTGAAAAAACAACAAGCATAGCGAAAAGTTATTTTTGGATTCCTTCTATTTTAATTATCTTCTCATTATTTGCTGTTGGTACGAAGGTGGGAGTTGGAGCCATTTTTGGCACAATGGTTGTTGCTGTTTTCATGTGCTTTGTTCAGGCATTTTTACAGCGTAAAGATAGAAATAAGAAGTCATATTTACTGAATGGCATCCTTGCAACTGTTGTTTTTGCTGGAGCACTAGCATATACACCGTTTTCGCCATTCTTAAAAAATATGGGATTTCACGTCCAAGGTCTTAATGAGAAAAAAGAAGTGAAAAAGGCGGAAGAAAAGAAGGAAGAAAAAACGCATCATAAACCGCCTGTAACACAAGAGGAAAAAGCAAAAGCAAAAGAAATAGAGAAAAAAGAGGAAACACAAGCAATAATCTTCAGTGGACGTGAGATATTTGAGAAAATGTATGAAGATTACTATGCAGAAGCTCCAACATCTCAAAAATTATTCGGTATGGGATATGCTGGGAATTTCAAAGAGAAACCGAAGCTAATTGAAAGGGACTTTCATGATTGGTTCTATACATTTGGGATTGTCGGTTTCATCCTACTTTTAATCCCATTTTTATACTTCGGTGTGAAAATTCTTCTCGTACTAGTAACTAGGTTTAAAGAGGTATTTACAGTAAGATACGGGTTATTAGCAACCGCATTAGGATTAGGTATGGGTATTGCATTTATAGCGGGACATGTATTTACAGCGCCTGGAGTAAGTATTTATTTCGCTGTGATTTTTGCATATTTAATCGTTGATTTAGAAATTGAATGATAGAAAAATAAAAGCTAGCGTCACGTTAGCTTTTATTTTTTGTTATAGTAAACTATAAGAGAACATAAAGATGGAGGAAGAAAGAGATGAAAGTGTTGCATATGAATGCTGGAGCAGAAGAAGGTGGTGGAAAAACCCACATTATTTCACTTTTGTCGCAATTTCCAAAAGCTGAAGTTGAACTAGTTGTGTTTGAAGAAGGTGCAATTGCTAGAGAAGCAAGAGAGCTCGGAATTAAAGTGCACGTTTTTTCTCAATCATCTCGTTATGACATATCGATTCTTTCTAAAATACGTACGTTTATTAACGAAGGACACTTTGATATTGTGCATACACATGGTGCGCGCGCGAACTTTTATCTTTCTCTTCTAAAAAGGAAGATACGTGCAAAATGGGTAACAACAGTTCATAGTGATCCAACTCTTGATTTTATGAAACGTGGTTTGAAAGGTTGGATCTTTACAAAGTTAAATTTACATTCATATAAGAAAGTTGATTTATTTTTTGCAATTACAGAACGTTTTAAGCAAAATACTGTAGCACTCGGTGTGCCAGCAGATAAAATTTGTACCATTTATAACGGGATTGAGTATGATGACATTCCAGCGAAACCTTATAACTTAAAAGATGAATTAGGTATACAAGAAGGAGTATTTACAGCGATTCAAGTAGCCCGCCTTCACCCTGTAAAGGGGCATAATATTTTATTCGATGCCTTGCAAAAAATAACAACTCCTAATATGAAAGTATTGTTAGTTGGCGATGGCCCGATTAAAGAAGAGTTGAAAGAAGCAGTAAGGCAGAAAGGGTTAGAAGATAAAGTATTATTTTTAGGTCATCGTTCGGATGTAAAAGAATTATATGCATCCGCCGATATTAATTTATTAACTTCTTATAGTGAAAGCTTTCCGCTTGTGTTATTAGAAGCTGCAAATCAACGTTTAACGTCTATTGCAACGAATGTTGGTGATATGGAACAGTTGATTGTCGATCCTACATACGGATGGATTGTGCCAATTGGTGATGCACATGCATTAGCAAGTGCATTAGAGGAAGGATATAAGAAGTGGGAGAATGGCGAATTAGCGGCGATGGGTGAACGTTTGTATGAGCATGCTTTTTCTCATTTCTCATTACGAAATCTATATGAAGATACTTATAAAGCATATAAAAAACTTTTATTGAAATAGAGAGGATTATAATTATGGCAGTACAAACAGTTGATATTTTAGGTGTCCCTTTTTCTACGATGACAATGGAAGAGACAATTCAATATATCATGAAGCAGCTAGAATCAGAACAAACTCATACATTTCAAGTTGTAACAGCGAATCCAGAAATCGTAATGTGTGCCAAAAAAGACCCAAGTTTTCATCAAACCCTTTTAGAAACAGATTTGATTACACCGGATGGTATTGGTGTTGTAAAGGCAAGTGGTATGCTAGGGACACCATTAAAAGAGCGCGTAGCAGGTTTTGATTTAATGAGTGATTTATTTGGAGCGTTATCGAAAGAGAATAAATCTGTATCTGTTTTTTTACTGGGAGCGAAACCACATGTTGTTAAGGGTGCTGCTGATCATTTAACAAAAACTTATTCAGCTGTATCTATTGTTGGTACGCAGGATGGGTATTTTAAACAAGAAGAGGAAGAGGGCATCATTGCTCGCATTCAAGAAGTAAAACCGGATATTTTACTTGTAGCTCTTGGATTCCCAAGACAAGAAAACTTTATTCAAAATAATAAGCATCGCTTACAAACAAAAGTAGCTGTTGGTGTAGGTGGCAGTCTGGACGTTTGGGCAGGAGAAGTAAAACGTGCACCAAAATGGATTCAAGCAATTCATCTAGAATGGTTTTACCGTCTGTGTAGCAATCCGACGCGTTGGCGTCGGCAGCTTGTATTAGCTGAATTTCTAAAAGAAGTGATGCGTTCGAAAAAGTAGCGATATTTCGCTACTTTTTTTATTTGTGAAAGCTAAAAATGTAGTATTCTCCACTAATGGAAGCTCTATTTTATGGGAAGATTAAAAGGAAACTTTTAAGTGAAAATAGGGATAAAAGTATTTTACTTATACAATATACACATGTAAAATGAAGTGTAAAGACACCTGTGTAAGGAGGACTTCTAGTGGGGGATATAAAAGAAATTTCAAAGCGCAAGCTTCTTGGAATAGCGGGGCTTGGTTGGTTATTTGATGCAATGGATGTTGGCATGCTTTCATTTGTCATCGTTGCGCTGCAAAAAGAATGGGGAATAAGTAGTCAGGAGATGGGATGGATCGGAAGTATCAATTCTATTGGTATGGCGGTGGGAGCACTTTTATTTGGCATATTAGCAGATAAGTTGGGGCGCAAGTCTGTTTTTATTATGACATTATTATTATTTTCTATCGGTAGTGGGTTAACGGCATTAACAACAACATTAGCTATGTTTCTTATATTGCGTTTTTTAATCGGTATGGGGCTTGGTGGAGAATTACCAGTAGCTTCGACACTTGTATCTGAAAGTGTTGAGGCTCATGAACGCGGGAGAATTGTTGTATTACTAGAAAGCTTTTGGGCAGTTGGCTGGTTAATTGCAGCTCTAATTTCTTATTTTGTAATTCCAAAGTATGGCTGGCAAGTAGCGATGGTATTAAGTGCGATTCCAGCTCTTTATGCACTATATTTACGATGGAATCTACCAGATTCACCGCAATTTGAAAAAGTTGAGAACAAACAATCTGTTATTACAAATATAAAGGCGGTTTGGTCTGGAGAATATCGAAAAGCGACGATTATGTTATGGATCTTATGGTTCTGTGTTGTCTTTTCTTATTATGGCATGTTTCTTTGGTTACCAAGTGTAATGGTACTAAAAGGATTTAGTCTAATAAAAAGTTTCCAGTACGTATTAATTATGACATTGGCACAGCTTCCCGGATATTTTACTGCTGCATGGTTTATTGAACGCCTCGGCCGTAAGTTTGTGTTAGTTACGTATTTAATTGGCACAGCATGCAGTGCGTACGTCTTTGGAGTAGCCGAATCGCTTACAACATTGGTGATAGCAGGAATGTTACTGTCCTTCTTTAATTTAGGAGCATGGGGTGCGTTATATGCATATACACCTGAGCAGTATCCGACAGTAATTCGCGGTACTGGAGCAGGTATGGCTGCAGCATTTGGCCGTATTGGTGGTATTCTCGGTCCATTGCTAGTAGGTTATCTTGTTGCTTCACAAGCGTCTCTTTCATTGATCTTTACAATTTTTTGCGGTTCCATTTTAATTGGAGTGCTTGCAGTAGTTATGCTAGGGCAAGAAACGAAGCAGCAAGAGTTGGTATAACGAAAGAAGGGAGTCCAAGAGGCTTCCTTTTTTGTTGTTTTTAAGGAAAGTGATGGTATAGTAAATAGAAAATAAGGCTAGAAAAAGGGATTGTTTCTTACTAAGGCGAATGTATACAACAAGACATATGGACAAAAGAATTAGGTGGTTGGGCAGATGAAAATTTTACTTATCATGGAAGATGCAGAACATCGAAATCGATTCATTGAGATATTTACAGAAAATATGCGAAATGTAGAGTGCTTTGAAGCAGGAACAGGAATGGAATCTTTACAAGTAGCTAAAAAGCATATTCCTGATTTCGTTTTTTTAGATACAGAATTAAAAGATGGTACAGGGTTTGAATTCTCTAGTTTATTACAACAATTAAATTGCGATACAAAGTTTATTTTTATCGGTGAGGATATAGAAGAGGCGATAACAGCTTTTCGCTTCCAAGCGTTTTATTATTTACTACGACCATTTCGTGAAGAAGATTTACAATTTCTCGTATATAGAATGGAACAAGACAAAGGAAAGAAAGTAAAAAGCCATTTGCGAAAACTTCCGATTGAAAGTCATGAAGGGATTACGTATATTTTTCCAGAGGATATTGTATATGTAAGTAAGAATAAGGAGAATAAAACGGTTTCAATTTATACAGCGAATAATCAGTATATTTCAACATATACACTTCAAGAATTGGAAAATAAATTAACAGCATATGATTTTTTACGTGTTCATAAAAGTTATTTAATAAATGTTATGCATGTTCAGGCATTAAAGCCTTATTATAATGGAACGTATAACCTTTATTTAGATAGGTATGATGAGAAACCGATTCCTGTTAGTCGAAACTATGTAAAACGACTTCGAAATAAAATTGAACTATGACAAGTTGTAAGTGAATTTCAACATGTTAACATAAGAATCCTTCATGATAAGGAGGATTCAAATTAAATATTCAGAAAATTTAGTACAATCTCCACTAAGAAGTAGTATAGGGGGGATTGTATGTGAAGGCGTTTAAGTCAATTTTACTTTGGGGTATCATCGCAGCATTAGGAGCAACCGGATTTGGTGTAATTGCCCTATCACAAGGTGAAACAATTAATGCTGTATGGCTATTAGTAGCAGCTGTTTCTGTATATGCAGTTGCTTATCGTTTTTATAGTAGATTTATTGCACAAAAAGTATTTGAGCTAGATAATAATCGGCAAACACCTGCTGAGACGCTAAATGATGGAAAGGATTATGTTCCAACAAATAAATGGGTATTATTTGGACATCACTTTGCGGCAATTGCAGGAGCGGGTCCATTAGTAGGGCCGATTTTAGCAGCGCAAATGGGATATTTACCAGGAACAATTTGGATTATTGTTGGAGTTGTAATTGCAGGAGCAGTACAAGATTTTGTTATTTTATTTGCTTCCATGAGACGTAATGGAAAATCATTAGGCGAAATGATTAAAGATGAGATTGGTCCTGTAACAGGATTAATTGCGATGATTGGTATTTTAGGTATTATGATCATTTTATTAGCAGTATTAGCTTTAGTAGTTGTGAAAGCACTTGTCGGTAGCCCTTGGGGAATGTTTACGATTGCAGCGACAATTCCAATCGCTATTTTAATGGGTGTTTATATGCGTTATATTCGCCCAGGGCGTGTTGGAGAAGGATCAGTTATCGGTATTATTTTACTTCTTTTATCTCTTGTTGGAGGACAGTATGTAGCTGAGAAACCTACGCTTGCAAGCATGTTTACTTTTAGCGGTGAAACAATTGCAATTATGCTTATTGTATACGGTTTTATTGCGTCTGCATTACCGGTGTGGATGCTCCTTGCTCCACGTGATTATTTAAGTACATTTTTAAAGATCGGAACGATTGTTGGGCTAGCAATTGGAATTCTAATTGTAGCACCAAACTTACAAATGCCGGCTGTATCCAAGTTCATTGACGGAACAGGTCCAGTGTTTTCCGGAAATCTATTTCCGTTTCTATTTATTACAATTGCTTGCGGGGCTGTATCAGGATTCCATGCTTTAGTTTCCTCTGGTACTACGCCGAAGATGATTGAAAGAGAAGGGCACGCACAACCAATTGGTTACGGGGCAATGTTAATGGAATCGTTCGTTGCGGCGATGGCCATGATCGCAGCTTGTGTATTAACACCAGGAACATATTTTGCAATTAATAGTCCGGCAGCTCTTATCGGAACGGATGTATCACAAGCAGCTCAAGTTATTTCTTCTTGGGGATTTGCAATTACACCAAATGAATTAAAGGATCTTGCTGTAAATGTTGGTGAACAAACGATACTATCTCGTACAGGAGGAGCGCCAACATTAGCAATTGGGATGGCCTACATCTTTTCACAAGTAATCGGTGGAACTGCGATGATGGCATTCTGGTATCATTTTGCTATTTTATTTGAAGCACTATTTATTTTAACGACAATTGATGCTGGTACACGTGTAGGACGATTTATGATTCAAGATATTTTAGGGCATGTATATAAACCATTTGCGAAAACAGATTCTACACTGGCTAATGTGATTGCAACAACGTTATGTGTGTTAGGATGGGGGTATTTCTTATACCAAGGTGTAGTTGATCCGCTCGGTGGAATTAATACATTATGGCCACTCTTTGGAATTGCTAACCAGATGTTAGCGGGTATTGCGTTATTGCTCGGAACAACGATATTGTTCAAAATGGGGAAAAAGGCGTACGTTTGGGTTACGCTTATCCCAACGGTAGGTTTGCTGATTGTGACGATGACAGCAGGCTACCAAAAATTATTCCATGAGAATCCGAAAATTGGATTTTTATCGCATGCAAAAGTATTCCAGAGCGCCTTAGATGAAGGGGAAATACTAGCACCGGCCAAAAATGTGGCACAAATGAAGCAAATTATCTTCAATGATTATATCGATGCTACGCTTTGTGGAATTTTCATGTTAGTTGTAATAGCAGTTCTTATTTCTGCTATTCGTATATGGATTAAAGTATTGCAAAATAAATCTATACCATTAAAAGAAGCACCATATATTCCAAGAGATGAAAGTGAGTCGAGAAATTATGCTTAAAAAATTGGAGAAGGTGTGGAGAACACGAAAGCAATTTATTAGTTTGCTTGTTGGAGTACCAAGTTATGAAACGTACGTTACCCATATGAAAGAGTACCACCCAGAAGCACCGATTTTATGTCGAAAACAGTTTTTTGCTGAGGCGCAAGAAGCTAGGTTCAATGCGAAAGGTGGAAAAATATCAAGGTGTTGTTGAAGAGAAAGAGCGATTCGTCGCTCTTTTTTTACTTTTTTGTTGTTTCACGTGAAACAGCAAGAAAGTAAAAAGTTTTGGAATTGATAGAAGTAAAATTAGCATCATAAAAAACAAGCTATCTATAGATAGCTTGTTTTTATGATGCTATTTGCGGGCAGTAATACTCCCACCTCAAAGTTCAGCGAAAGCAAAGAAATTACGTGGGAGATAAACTACCCGTAAAAGTCCGATTGGTGAGGACTGATTAAAGTTTCACTTTATTCCTTATACAAGTTCTTTTCCAGCAGCAAATTTACGATATGCACCGTGATGTGTTGGTCCTACATATTCGTTAATCTTGAATGAGTGACGAATTGCTGCTGTGATGAATTCTTTTGCAGTTTTTACCGCTTCTTTTACAGATTTACCTTTTGCAAGTTCTGCTGTAATTGCTGCAGAGTATGTACAACCTGCGCCGTGTGTATTTGTTGTATCAATTTTCTCTGATTCTAAAAGATCAAATGTTTCTCCATCGTACAATACATCGATTGCAGTTTCTGTACCTAGCTTGCTACCGCCTTTAATTAGTACATATTTTGCACCTAAAGCATGGATTTTTTTAGCAGCTTCTTTCATGTCTTCAAGAGAATTAATTTTCACACCGCTTAGTTGATATGCTTCAAATAGGTTTGGTGTAACAACTAATGCTCTTGGAACAAGTACATCGCGTAAGCAGTCATTTGTTTCAGGATGCAATGCTTCATCTGCCCCTTTACAAACCATAACTGGGTCTACTACTACATTTTGTAGATCATGCTTTTCAATTGTTTCAGCAACCATTTCAATGATTTCAACAGATCCAAGCATACCCGTTTTTAAAGCATCAACACCAACACCTTCAATTGTTGTTTCTAATTGTGGTTTGAGTGTAGAAGCAGGAATCGGGAATACGTTATGTGCCCAGCCGTTATGTGGATCCATTGTTACGATTGTTGTAAGAGACGTCATTCCGTATACACCAAGTTCTTGAAACGTTTTTAAATCCGCTTGTATACCAGCGCCACCGCTTGTGTCAGAACCAGCGATTGTAAGTGCTTTGTTTAATGTCATTGTGAAAGCCCCCTCAGGTGATATAATGAAAACTACATTTTTAACCATTATATCAATCTTATGAATAAGTACAAAGTGAAAAAGTTACTTGTTTGTTTGAGAATATATTGAATTTAGTACAATGAGAAAAGAAAATATTGTATGTAGGAGACAATTTATGTTTCAGGAGAACCGTATAAGCGAATTAGCGATATTAAAAGAGATTGCAGAAACATTAAATACATCCAATGATACATATCATGTGCTACAAGCGGTATTAGAAAAATTGCTGCATGTAACAGGATTAACAACAGGATGGATTTTTCTTGCTGATGAAAATGGTAGGTATACAAAATTAATTGATTATCATTTACCAGCAGCGCTTACCTTTCAAGATAAAAAGCCAATGTGCGAAGGAGAATGCTGGTGTTTACGCCGTTTTGTGGAGGGGAAATTAGAACGAGCGGTTAATATTATTGAATGTAAACGAATTAACAATGCGGTTGAAAATAATTGGGGTGATACAGAAGGAATTCTTCATCATGCAACCGTTCCATTAAAAGCTGGCGGAGAAGAGTTTGGAGTCTTAAATGTCGCTAGTCCAGGGAAAACACATTTTTCTGAAGAAGAACTGATGCTATTACAATCGGTTGCCCTGCAAATTGGAACAGCTTTAAAACGAACGAAACTATATGAAAATGAAAAGAAACGGGCTCATTATTATGTGAAACTAGAGCGTTTTATTCAGGAACTAAGAAAAATTCATAAGTTAAATACATTACCAGAAGAAGTTGTAAAACAAGTGGGGGATGTATTTCTATGGGAGCAAGTTGCATTTTTTATACAAGAAGAAAAAAAGATATCCATGCGAGCTTGCTATAAGAAATATGTATCGGAAAGAGATATGGAGTTAGAGAGTATTGCAAAAGAAGCGATAGAAAAAAATCAGCCTGTTTTGTTGAAAAGACAGTCTAATGCCTCTAGCATTGTTGCTCTAATACAAATTCGAAATCAAGTGTTTGGTGTTTTATGCGTGAGTTCGAAGCATGGAGAGTTTGATGAGAACACTGTAGATATTGTACAAGCGTTAACGAATCATATTTCATTAATGATTGAGAATTTACGGTTAAATGAACAGCGGCGTGAACTTGCTCGGATGGAAGAACGAAACCGTTTGGCAAGGGATCTGCATGATTCAGTTTCACAAAAGTTATTTTCATTAACATTTATGACGAAGGGTGCCGAAGCTGTTTTAAAGGGACAAAATGAAACGGTAGATCAATCTCTTCATGAGATGAGGGAATTAGCACAAGGTGCCTTAAAAGAAATGCGAGCACTTATTTGGCAACTTCGTCCAGCAGGGTTAGAAAAAGGTTTGCTACTCGCTTTAAAGCAATATGGAGAGAACTTAGGGCTGAACATTCGTGAGCAAGTTAAAGGTGTGCGTGAGTTACCGCGTGTAGTGGAAGAAACATTATGGCGAATTGGACAAGAGGCTTTAAATAATGTGAGTAAACATGCAAGGGTAACAGAGGCGACAATTTATTTGAAAGTAACAGAGAAAGAAGTGTCCTTAGAGGTAGTTGATTATGGCCTCGGTTTTATAGAAAAAGATATAAAAGAGAAGAAATCGCTCGGTATGACAACAATGCGTGAACGCGCAGAGTTAATTGGCGGATGGATTACGATTGTAAGTGAGAAAAAGCGAACAAGTATAAAAGTTATCGTACCATTATAATGCGATGTGAAAATGAGGGAAACTTGTGAAGATAAAAGTATTATTAGTTGATGATCATACAGTTGTTTTAAAAGGATTAGCATTTTTTTTAAGCACACAAGAGGATCTTGAATTGGTTGGAGAGGCGAATAATGGGAAAGAAGCGTTGGTAAAGGTTCAAGAAGTACAGCCAGATATAGTTTTGATGGACCTGTATATGCCAGAGATGGATGGGATTGAAGCGACCGCATGCATCAAAAAGGAATATCCAAATGTGAAAGTACTCGTATTAACTAGTTTTTCCGATCAAGCGCATGTCTTGCCGGCTTTAAAAGCTGGGGCAAGCGGATATATTCTAAAAGATGTCGAGCCTGATCAACTTGTGGAAGCAATTCGTAGCGCATATAAAGGAAATATCCAGCTTCACCCTGATATAGCAAGTGCGCTTCTTTCCCAAACTTTGCCGCAAGCAGAGAAACAGGAGTCATCAAATATTCATGTAGATGTACTAACGGCAAGGGAGAATGAAGTGTTGCAGCTCTTGGCAAAAGGGATGAGTAATAAGGAAATTGCATCCGTGTTAGTGATCACAGAAAAAACAGTAAAAGCTCATGTAAGTAGTATTTTAGGAAAATTAAATTTATCGGATCGTACACAAGCAGCTTTATATGCAGTGAAAAATGGGGTCGTATAAGACAAAAGTCGTAGGACTTAGTTAGTCTTTAGGAGGCGGACTTTTTTTATGAAAAGATACGTCTATGTGAGGAAGAAATTGTTAGGATGAGAGGATAAAATGTATTTGTAAACAACAATAATTACAAGGGATTGTCCCTTTTTAGTGAGTAGATAATAAACAACGTAAGAGTAAGTAATAGGAGGAAAAAAGGCATGACAACAGTTTTATTTGTAAAAGCTAACAACCGCCCAGCGGACCAAGCAGTTAGTGTGAAATTATATGAAGCGTTTTTAGCAAGTTATAAAGAAGCACATCCCAATGATACAGTGGTAGAACTTGATTTATACAATGAAGAATTACCATATGTAGGAGTAGATATGATTAACGGCACATTTAAAGCAAGTAGAGGATTTGATTTAACAGCAGAAGAAGCAAAAGCAGTAGCTGTTGCTGATAAATATTTAGATCAATTCCTTGCAGCTGATAAAGTAGTATTTGGTTTCCCGTTATGGAACTTAACAATTCCAGCTGTACTGCACACATATATCGATTATTTAAACCGCGCTGGTAAAACATTTAAATATACACCAGAAGGCCCAGTAGGCCTTATTGGAGATAAGAAAATTGCGTTATTAAACGCACGCGGTGGTGTATATTCTGAAGGACCAGCAGCAGAAGTAGAAATGGCTGTTAAATATGTAGCAAGCATGATGGGCTTCTTCGGTGCAACAAATATGGAAACTGTTATCATTGAAGGTCATAATCAATTCCCAGATAAAGCAGAAGAGATTATTGCAGAAGGTCTTGAGAAAGCTGTTAAAGTAGCAAGCATATTCTAATGAACAAAATAATCGTTACTCAATAAGCAGTATCAATGTCTTTATGGCATTGGTACTGCTTTTTTTATTGTCGTTTGAGTTCATCTGCTAACTGTTGTAATTGCTTTCTGTCTTGTATCAAATACATTCTTCCTTCTTTTTTTAACCAATTTTGCTGACAAAACTGCTTTAATACATACAAGAGGTGACGATAACTAACATTTAAGTATTCAGAGGCCTCTGTATGTTTTTCAAGGTAACAATTGCTGTGTTCAGTTAACAGAATGAACGCAGCTAAGCGATTTTCTAAAGGATAGTTATAGCTTTTTGCATATTGTTCAGTTCGAGTGATTGTTTTTTCGCCAATAAATTTACACAACTGTTGTAAGAAGTGAGCATCCTGTAATAAGAGATGGCGACACTCTTTAAGAGGAAGAGCCAAACAGATACATGGTTCTATAGCTTCAATCCCTTTTGTTACAGATTCGACCCCAATTAATCCTAATTCTCCAATAATCGATGGGGCTTTTACAAAGTTAATTAAGGAAATTCTTCCATTCTGATGGCTCATATATATTTTTGCTTTTCCCGAAATTAAGTAATAAAGGTAGGGGAATGTCTCTCCTTCGTTACAAATGGTTTCATTCTTTTGAAATGAATGAACTTCTATATATGGCAAAATATCAAACGAAAAGAACATTTGGAAGTTGAAGCGTTGTACATAGCTATAAATTTCATCTGAATCTTTTTCGATTTTCATTTTTTCACCTCGCATTTAGTATGAGATATCTCCTATTCTTTTTACAAGCAGGAGTGATACGATTTGTTTGATGACAAAAGAAAAAGCGTATTTTGATAGAAGAAAGGGAGAGAAGCAACATGAAGAAATATCAAACATTACTATTTGATGTAGACGATACGTTATTAGATTTTAAAGCAGCGGAAAGAACAGCGTTACATTTGCTTTTTGAGGAACAAAAAATTCCTTTAACTGATGAAATTGCAGCACATTACAAAAAAACAAACCAAAATCTGTGGAAATCCTTTGAAGAAGGAAAAATAGAGCGTGATGAGGTAGTGAATACTCGATTTTCAATTTTATTTAAGAAGTATGGTCAAGAGGTGGATGGCCTTTTATTTGAAAAAAAATATCGTAGTTATTTAGAAGAAGGAAATCAGCTTATTCATGGAGTGTTTGAATTCATACAAAATATTCAAACCCAATATGATTTATATATTGTGACAAATGGTGTTTCTAAAACGCAAGATAAACGTCTGCATAATTCAGGATTACATTCATTCTTTAAGGGCATTTTTGTTTCAGAAGACACTGGTTATCAAAAACCAATGAAGGAATACTTCGAGTATGTCTTTGCACGAATTTCTAATTTTTCTGTGGAGAAAGGATTAATTATCGGGGATTCTTTAAGTGCAGATATTAAAGGTGGGCAGCTAGCCGGGCTAGATACTTGCTGGTTTAATCCTGAAAAGAAGTTAAACGATAGCGGGATAGTTCCGACTTATGAAATTCAAACTTTTGATGAGCTGTATGAAATTTTAAAATGTTAGTTCTTTTGAGGTTTTAAGGAAAATTTTATCATTTTAACCGAGAAGACCCCCTCCTCTAAACGAAGTGAAGGTGGGGGTAGTTCAATTTACTATTCGATATTTGCGCTAGTCGCTTGTTTATTCTCACTATTGTTAGGAAGTGGAAATAAATTTCCAATCATTGCAGCTCCAAGCATCGGTAATAATAAATTAATTGGGAAAAACATAAGTAATAGCACTGTAATAGCGATTGGTTTTCGTAATGCATAGCTTGAAATGGCTGTCGTCACGATAGCTACAGAAGCAATTGGATCTAGCGGTATGACAGTGGCCATAGCATATCCAATACTTGCTCCAGCAAATATAATCGGAAAAATGTGTCCTCCACGCCAACCTGTATTTAAACAAACTGCCGTTATACATAATTTTAAAACACCTGAAAGAAACAGCACCCCAAATGATAATTCTGTCCACTCATTCACTAATTCTTTTAATTGGTGTTCTCCTGAAAACATAGTATATGGGAGGAAAGTTCCGGCAATCCCTAAAATAATGCCACCTATAATCCCTAATGTTAGTTTATATTCTTGAAAAGGATGTACTACTTTTTCCAATGTATGTTCTACCTTGAAGTAAAAATAGCCTATACTAGCACCTATACAAGCAAGAGGTAGAAAGGCAACCCATTCATGAAGCGCAAAAGATCCTTCTCCAAAATTAACAATAAAAGATCCTCGATTATCAAATTTACTAAGCAATAAATAAACAGAAAAACCAGCCAAAGTAGTAGCGACATATACGATAGCTTTTTTCCCTTTGGAAACTTCAGCAAGTCGTTCATTCTCATTTTCACTTGGAGCTAAGTAACCGAATAACGGTGCATTAAAAATAACACTTAAAGTAGCGCCAATTCCAATTTCTGTTAGTCCCTGCATTCCTTTTACAGCAAAATGAAAGCGATCGCCAACCCATGTACAAAGCCCGCCTATAATCCCGACAAGTGCTGCTTCGGGCCCTAAGCTTGCTCCAAATACTAAAACAATAATAGCTGTTAATGTAGCTTGATGTACAAAACGGTATTCAATCCTACCTGTTTTCTTATATTCAGCCATTACCTCTGGCATTAAACGTGGGTATGTACCAAAGTACTTTTGTGATAGTCCAATAAGAAAACCACCGATTATTGTTACACAAATTGTGTAATAAGATGGTAATGCAAATTCTTTGGGTAAATATTCCCAAACGAAATGAATTCCAGCATTGGTGACAACTAAAAATAACCAGACTGTGGCACCAACGATAGAACCTAGAAATATACCGTACACGATGAGTAAATAGTGCATATTTCTCCTAATAGTCAATTTTTATGCCTCCTCTATTTATACGTTATTATGAAAAATTAGAGATTCTAATACGAAAATAATGAATTGAATATGCATATTATCTTTTTAAAGAATTACTTATTCAACATATATTATAAACATCATTAGTATTATTTCTTTTAAAGAAGCAAAATACAAGTGATGTTTAAAGCTTTTGATTTCATCGAAATGATACTGATCATGTCATGTACGGAAATAAATATAAATTATCTAAAATGCTATTGTAATCCCTACGAGAATTGTATACTAGTATAAGTTAAAATACGCATTAGATTTAGGAGGTTTCTTGTTTGATTCGTGATTTGAAAGAACAAGCGCTTGATGAGCTTGATGAAAGATGGGGATTAGCAGTAGGAGTTACTACATTGTTCTTTATATTCCCTTTCGTATGGTCTTGGAGCTGGAGTAAAGTAATAGAATCGTTTATGATGGATATTATTGTCATGCTAATGGTTGGGCCCTTAACTTTAGGTGCTTACTATCTTGCCTTAAATACAGTTCGTGACAAGACAGTTGGGATTGGGCAATTATTTAAATGGTGTAAAGGGTTAAATAAGCTTATTAAATCAATTTTAATATATTTACTAATGGATATCTATATTACTTTATGGGCATTGCTATTTATCATTCCAGGGATTGTTAAAATTTTCTCTTACACTATGACATTTTTTATTTTAAATGATCATCCGGAATTTTCAATGAACCAAGCTATTACGGAAAGTCGTCGTATGATGAACGGACATAAGATGGATTATTTCTTAATATGTTTAAGTTTTATTGGCTGGTTTATACTAAGTATCCTTACTCTAGGAATCGGTTTCTTATGGTTGATTCCATATTTTTATACTACAAAAGCAGCGTTTTATGAGAAAGTTTCAACAGACTATTATAAAAGAAAATCTTATGTTTAAAAACAACAAAGCATAAATGTTAATGGTTCATGCTTGCTGTTCTTTATAAGCATTTTATAAATTGTTATACCATTGAACGACTTGTGACCTCTTACTTTAACGATTGTGTTATGGTATATGATCTATATATCACTTACAGTAGATGCTTTACACGCAAAATAAGCAAATATTTCATAAATACGAAAATGGCCAAGGGTTCTTTCAAAAAATCCTTGGCCCTTAATTTTTTTAGAATATCACGTGCATGATATCAAGCAGTAGGCTTACCAAATTACCACTATAGAATCTTACAAAACTGTCATGTTGTTGTAAGGTCTAGCGATAGTAAAAGAATAGATTTTCCTACATAATAAAGGTATAACAACAAACACAATTTCATGAGGTGATACATATGAATGGAAATAAAGTTTTATCTTCTTTTTCGTACTGGAGTGTTCTTTTTGCCCCTGTCTTATTCCCGCTAATTGTTTGGATTCTCGGAGATCATGAAACAAAAGGTCATGCGAAACGAGCTCTATGGACACATCTTATTCCGGGAATTACTACTTTTATAGGAATTGTAGTATTGGGAATTATGGATGTCGGTTTTAAGCAACCAGGTACAACAATGGCTATTGGCGCAATGATTATGGTATGTATTTGCGGCCTAATTAGTCTATACTTTTTTATTTGGAATATTGTAAAAGGGATTCGAGTAATTAGAGCATAACCTCTAGGGTATCTACTATTCTTCGTATTCATCATTGTAATTCTTATTTAAGCTTAGCTTGATGACGAGGGGATATTTCCCTTGGTTCCTTGAATTTTAATTTTTATAATAAACAGTTAATAAAATATTTTGTAAACATTCAGAAAAATAATTGACATTAGGAAATTATTGCTATAAAATCAACGGTAATTGCATAGTCTTATCAAGAAAAGGTGGAGGGACAGGCCCTATGAAACCTTGGCAACAGCCGAATAACGGAATTGTGCCAAATCCTGCAGGTAATAAACCCTGAGAGATAAGAAAGAGACTTTAGAGCGTGTTTTCAAACTGCTTCTTTCTTGTTAGGGAAAGAAGCAGTTTTTTTATTTTCTATAAAAGAAAGGAGAATAAGGAATGGGAGAATCATGGGGAAAAGGAACCATTTGTGTGCAAGGTGGTTATACACCGAAGAATGGTGAACCACGTGTTTTACCACTTTATCAAAGTACGACGTATAAATACGATACGTCCGATGATTTAGCAGCGCTCTTTAATTTAGAGGCAGAGGGCTATATTTATACGCGTATTGGGAATCCGACACTAGCAGCATTTGAACAAAAGTTAACAGAGTTAGAAGGCGGAGCCGGATCTGTTGCGACAGCCTCTGGTCAAGCGGCTATTATGCTTGCTGTTTTAAATATTTGTGGCAGTGGTGATCATTTGCTTTGTTCTTCAACCGTTTATGGGGGAACCTTTAACCTGTTTGGAGTAAGTTTGCGTAAGCTTGGTATTGATGTAACATTCTTTAATCCGAACTTAACTGCTGATGAGATTGTGGCACTTGCAACTGAAAAAACAAAGCTGATTTATGCAGAGTCCCTTGGAAATCCAGCGATGAATGTTTTAAATTTTAAAGAGTTTTCAAACGCGGCAAAAGAACTGGAAGTACCGTTTATCGTGGATAATACTTTGGCGACACCATATTTATGCCAAGCGTTTGAGCATGGCGCAAATATTGTTGTTCATTCTACAACGAAATATATTGATGGCCATGCGAGTTCATTAGGTGGAATTGTCATTGATGGAGGAAATTTTGATTGGACAAATGGAAAATATCCTGAGCTTGTCGAACCAGATCCAAGTTATCATGGCGTAAGTTATGTGCAGAATTTTGGCCAGGCGGCATATATTGTGAAAGCTCGTGTTCAACTATTAAGAGACTATGGAAACTGTATGAGCCCATTCAATGCGTATATTAGCAACATCGGTTTAGAAACATTACATTTACGAATGGAGCGTCATAGTGAAAATGCTCTTGCAGTTGCGAAGTGGCTTGCTAACCATGATCGTATTGAATGGGTGAATTATCCGGGATTAGAAAGTAATGAAAATTATCCGTTAGCGCAAAAGTACTTAGCAAAAGGTGCAAGTGGTGTTTTAACATTTGGTATTAAAGGAGGACTAGAACCTGCGAAAGAGTTCATTGCAAATGTGAAGCTGGCAACTCTTGTGACACACGTTGCAGATGCAAGGACATGTGTGATTCATCCCGCTAGTACAACGCACAGACAGTTAAATGAAGAAGAGCAACGTTTAGCAGGTGTTACATCTGATTTAATTCGCTTATCAGTCGGTATCGAAGATGTTTCTGATATTATTGCGGACCTAGAGGAAGCATTAGTTGGAGGCAAAGCGCATGCCGATCATTGTTGATAAGGAGTTACCAGCCCGTAAAATATTGCAAAAAGAAAATATTTTTGTGATGACAAAAGAGCGAGCTGAAACACAAGATATACGTGCTCTAAAAATTGCAATTTTGAACTTAATGCCAACAAAACAAGAAACAGAAGCGCAATTGCTCAGGTTACTCGGTAATACACCACTTCAACTGGATGTGCATTTACTTCATATGGAGTCTCATATATCCCGTAATGTAGCGCAAGACCATTTAACAAGTTTTTATAAAACATTTCGCGATATTGAGGGAGACAAATTTGATGGTCTCATTATTACAGGGGCCCCAATTGAAACACTTCCTTTTGAAGATGTAGATTATTGGGAAGAACTTGGACGCATAATGGACTATTCAAAAACGAATGTAACATCTACATTGCATATTTGTTGGGGAGCACAAGCGGGTCTGTATTATCACTATGGAATTCCGAAATACTCGCTTGAAGAAAAGATATTTGGTGTATTCGAGCATGAAGTGCATGAGCAGCATGTGAAATTGTTACAAGGATTCGATGAGCTCTTTTTTGCACCACATTCACGCCATACGGAAGTACGCGCAGCTGATATTGAAAAAGTACGAGAGTTGACATTACTAGCAACATCAGAAGAAGCAGGTGTCCACCTTGTTATGGGGCAAGATGGAAAGCATATTTTTGTTCTTGGTCATAGCGAATATAGCTGCGATACGTTAAAACAAGAATATGAACGCGATAAACAAAGAGGGCTAGATATTAAGGTTCCCAAAAACTATTTTAAACATAATAATCCAGCTGAAAAGCCACTTATAAGATGGCGGAGTCATGGAAACTTATTATTTTCAAATTGGTTAAATTATTATGTGTATCAAGAAACCCCTTATATTTTGTAAGCTGATCATTATATAACACGTGGCAACGTTTTCTTTACACGGATTACTTTATATTTTTCCGAATGTTCAAAATATATTGTTTTTCAGAATCTTAACTTATATAATGGCATCTAAATACAATTCTTTAGAGGGGTGGACAGTATCATGAATGAAATTCAAGTGGGCTTATTAGGCCTTGGAACGGTTGGCAGCGGTGTGGTTCGTATTATTACGAATCATCAAGATCGTCTTATGCACCAAGTTGGTTGCCCAGTGAAAGTAACAAAAGTATTAGTGCAAAATATTGAAAAAGAGAGAGAGGTCCAAGTACCCTCTACCTTATTAACGAAAAATGCAAATGAAATTATAGATAATCCTGATATTGATGTTGTCATTGAAGTGATGGGTGGCATAGAGGAAGCGAAAGCATATATTTTACAAGCTTTGAAAAATGGTAAACATGTTGTTACTGCTAATAAAGATTTAATGGCATTGCACGGAGCAGAATTACTGACGGTGGCAAAGGAAAATCAAGCTGACTTATTTTACGAGGCGAGCGTAGCTGGAGGGATTCCAATTCTGCGCAGCATTGTAGAAGGACTTTCTTCGGATCTTATTACGAAAGTGATGGGAATCGTGAACGGAACAACAAACTTTATTCTGACAAAAATGTCTGACGAAGGGAGAGCATATGACGACGTGTTAAAAGAAGCGCAGCAGCTTGGATTTGCGGAAGCAGATCCAACATCAGACGTTGAAGGTTTAGATGCAGCAAGGAAAATGACGATTTTAGCTACTCTAGGTTTTTCTACAAATGTAGAGCTTGGAGATGTGAAGGTGAAAGGGATTACTTCCATTACTGAGGAAGATATCGCATATAGTAAAAGCTTAGGATATACAATTAAATTAATTGGACTGGCGAAGCGTGATGGTGAAAAGTTAGAGGTAACAGTTGAGCCAACATTACTTCCGAATACACACCCTCTTGCAGCTGTTCAAAATGAATATAACGCCGTATATGTATATGGTGAAGCGGTAGGAGAAACAATGTTTTATGGACCTGGTGCAGGAAGTTTACCGACAGCGACAGCGGTTGTTTCTGATTTAGTTGCGGTAATGCAAAATGTGCGCCTTGGTGTAACTGGGAATAGCGCAGTTTCTGCGCAGTATGAAAAGGTATTAAAAGAGCCAGATGAAATTTTTGTGAAGAAGTTTTTACGCCTACATGTAAAAGATGAAATTGGTGTGTTTGCAAAAATTACATCTTTATTCTCTGAACGCGGTGTTAGCTTTGAAAAAATTATTCAAATGCCACTCGGGGAGAAAGGAAAGGCTGAGATTGTTATCGTAACACATCGTGCATCACTTGCAGACTATGAATATATTTTACATACAATGGGGACATACGAAGAAATAGATTGTGTGAAAGCAAACTATCGAATCGAAGGAGATGCTAGGTAATGTGGAAAGGTTTGCTTGCTGAGTATAAGGAGTTTTTACCTATTACGGAAAAGACACCTCCCTTAACATTGCATGAAGGTAATACACCACTTATTTTACTAGAAAACCTTTCAAAGCGGTGGGGCGTAACAATTTACGGGAAAATAGAGGGGGCAAATCCAAGCGGATCGTTTAAGGATCGCGGTATGGTAATGGCGGTAGCAAAAGCAAAAGAAGCAGGGAGCGGAGCGATTATCTGTGCATCTACAGGTAATACGTCTGCATCTGCAGCAGCTTATGCAGCTAGGGCAGGACTGTCGTGCATCGTTATTATTCCAAACGGGAAGATTGCATACGGTAAATTAGCGCAAGCTGTCATGTATGGTGCTGAGATTATAAGTATGGATGGGAATTTCGATCATGCTTTGCAAATTGTACGTAAGCTTAGCGAATCATCACCAATTACACTTGTAAATTCTGTTAATCCATACCGAATTGAAGGGCAAAAAACAGCTGCATTTGAGATTTGTGATGCGCTTGGGAAGGCGCCGGATATTTTAGCAATTCCAGTTGGTAATGCAGGCAATATTACAGCGTATTGGAAAGGTTTCAAAGAGTATCACGAAAGACTTGGTACGGGTTTACCAGAGATGCGCGGCTTTGAGGCTGAAGGAGCAGCGGCGATTGTGCACGGACATAAAATTGAAGAGCCAGAAACAATCGCAACAGCAATTCGAATTGGAAATCCCGCAAGTTGGGAGCAAGCCGCCCTAACTGCAGAACAATCTCGAGGTAAAATTGACGAAGTAACAGATCGTGAAATTCTTGAAGCGTATGAATGGCTAGCCAAGTATGAAGGAATCTTTGCAGAACCGGCTTCATGTGCTTCTCTTGCAGGTGTTTATAAACAATTGCAAAGCGGGGAAATTACAAAAGGAAGCCAAATTGTAGCGGTATTAACAGGTAACGGTTTGAAGGATCCAAATATCGCCATTGATACGAAGGGAATTCAACCAGTCGTGTTACAAAATGATGAGAAGGTTGTCTTTGACTATATTCAGGGAGCTGTCTTTCGGTAAAATAGATGAAAAAAGCCTATTGTAGCGTTATTCGCTCAATAGGCTTTTTTCATGTGGAGGATTTTTGTACCAATCTGAATAAATGCTTGAATGATCCAGCCTGTTGTAAAGGAAAGGATAATTGTTCCGAAGTAAATAGGCCCATCTAATAAGAAACTGAGTGTCAAAAATAGCAAAGCTAATGAAATTTCTGTTCTGCGAAACGTCCACTTTTTCTTTTCAGACATTGTTAAGACAAAGGCCTCTTGTGGTGCTGCACATAATTGTGTGGAGACATAAATTCCAATTCCAGCGCCAACAAATAGATTTCCGCACACAAGTGTTATATATTTTGGAAGAGAGCGGATTGAATCCATAATGATAGTAATAGAACCAATCCAATCAACAAAAACAGAAATAAGAACCATAGTAACAATTGTTCCGATTGTAATATGCTTCTTATTCAAAAATAGCACAATAAGTGTAAAGGCGAAGTTAATCATAAAAATCCAAAAGCCAATACTTACTCCAAAGTTTTGATATAGCGCAATAAAAAACGAATCATAAGGACTAAGGCCAAATGAAGTAATAGTTGTCATCATGTTAATTCCAAGAGATAGGATGAGTAGTCCGCTAATAAAAAATATATAGTCTAGTTTTAGACGTATCATATGTTTCAAATCCTTTCTGAATGTATTTGCTAGAAAAGGATATATTGTGGAAAGCTTACCAGGTCAAGAAAGAATTTTTTGATGAGGTTTATTTAAATGATGGGAAGGGGAGGAAATAAGATGACAAATATAAAAAAGATTGCGGAAATTGCCGGTGTATCAGTGTCAACGGTTTCACGTGTATTAAATAATCATCCGTATGTAAGTGATAAAAAGAGGCAGGAAATTTTAGCAATCATTGAAGAGCTAAATTACACCCAAAATGTGAATGCGATTCATTTAGTAAGAGGAAAGACGAATGTGATAGGTGTTATTTTGCCGCATGTAAATGATCAATATTACAGTGCAATTATTGAGGGGATTTCTAAAGAAACGGCCAAAAAAAATTATAATATGATGCTCTGTCAGACGAACTATAGTGCCGAAAAAGAACTTGAAATTTTGCATATGTTAAAAATGAAGAAGCTTGATGGTGTAATTATATGCTCGAGAATGAATGGCTGCAAAACAATAGAAGAATATACAAAGTTTGGTCCGATTGTAACATGTGAAGAAATAGAATCTAAGTGTATTTCTAGCGTACATATTGATCACTATAAGGTGTTTTCGCAGGGGATGAAATACGTAATAGAAAACGGACACGCCCACATTGGATATTGTATTGGCAGAAGTCATAGCGTAAATAGTCAAAAACGAAAACAAGCTTATGAGGAAGCGCTTCAGGAGATTTCTATAGAATCTCGAGAAGAATGGAAGTTTACAGAGCATTTTACAGTAGAGGATGGTCGTGAAGTGATAAGAGCGTGGATTAACATGTCTGTGAAACCAACAGCATTTCTCGTTTCTTGTAATCCAATCGCAGCAGGTATGGTAACGGAAGCAAAAAAACAAGGAATTCGTATTCCTGAAGATCTTGCAATTATTGGGTGCGATGACCAAGAGGTGGCTGATGTGTTAGGAATTACAACAATTGCTCATTCTAGTAAAGTAGTTGGTGCGAAAGCATTTGAAATATTATATGAGAAGATAGAGGATGAAAAAATAGATGTGAAGAACATTGAACTTTTACCACAGTTGACCCTTCGTGAAACTACATAATGCATAAAGTATGAAAATCGCTTTTCGAAAAGGCGTTTGGTATAATTAGGGACAATCTATGAGGCTAAAAGGGGTTTTGACATGAGATCCAAATTAGTAAAAGGAATTTTACTCATTACAATTGCATCTTTTTGTTTATTTGCATATGGTTTTATTTCGGGGATTAATGATGTATTAAATCCGAAAGCTTCAAATTTAACTATGAAGACAGCACAAAAACAAGTAAAGGGGAAACAGCACCCTGGAACATTACAAGTTGTCAGTTTAGGCGATTCTTTAACGCGTGGCGTTGGAGATAAAGAAGGAATTGGCTATGTGGGACGAGTGAAAGAAAGTTTGCAGAAGGACTACAAACAAAAGGTAGCGTTAACGAATTTAGCTGTTAGTGGTGCGAAAATGCCGGATTTGTTGAAACAAATAGCAAGTAGTGGTGCACAGTACTCAATTAAGCAAGCGGATCTTATCATTTTAACAATTGGAGGAAATGACTTATTTCCAGGATGGGAATCACTTGGAAAGATAGATCTAGAAACATATCGCCCTAATACAGAAACATTTCAAAATCAGGCAAAACAAATTTTAACAGAAATTCGAAAGCTAAATCCAGATAGCCCGATTTTCTGGCTCGGTTTATACAATCCTTTTGAGGATGTTGAAGATTTAAAAGGTTCTTCATCCATTGTTGTAGATTGGAATGCATCTTTAGAGAAGTTAGCAATAGATAATAAAAATGTATATATAACGCCAACGTTTGATCTGTTTCAAAACCGAGGGAAAGAATTATTATACTCAGATCATTTTCATCCGAATGAAATTGGCTACTCATATATGGCGGATCGCTTATTACAAGGCGTTGTAAGTAAGCTGAAGCTAAATGAAGGAGGGGCGAAATGACGACGGTACTTTCAGTACGAAATGTGAAAAAGGTCATTGGGAAAAAGACGCTTGTTGAAAACATTTCATTTGATGTGAACCAAGGAGAAGTGTTTGGATTTTTAGGACCAAATGGAGCAGGGAAAACAACAACAATTCGGATGCTAGTTGGTCTTATTAAAGCGACTGAAGGTACGATCTCTATTGGTGGTTATAATATTAAAGAGAACTTTCGAGAAGCGATGCGGCAAATTGGTAGCATCGTGGAAAATCCAGAGCTCTATACATATTTAACAGGGTGGGAAAATTTAAAGCAATTTGCACGTATGCTTGGCGGTATATCAGATGAACGTATTTTAGAAATTGCAAAAATGGTTCATTTAGATGAACGTATTCACGATAAAGTGAAAACGTATTCTCTGGGTATGAAACAACGCCTTGGAATCGCGCAGGCTCTTCTTGGAAACCCGAAACTCCTTATACTAGATGAACCAACAAATGGCCTAGATCCAGCTGGTATAAGAGAGATGAGGGAGTTTATACATAAGCTTGTGAAAGAAGAAAACATGAGTGTCTTTATTTCGAGTCACTTACTAAGTGAAGTACAAATGATATGTGATCGTGTCGCTATTATTCATAAGGGAAAAATGATTACAGTTGCACCTATTGAAGAGTTGATTAAAACTGCGAGCGATCGTGTTGAATGGATTGTTACACCGATTTCCCGAGCATTAGAACTTTTAAAAACTTCAAAAGAAGTTAGGGAAATTAGCATAGATGATGAACGTTTATTGTGCCGAATGGATATTAATACAATTAGTGCTTGGAATAAACGCTTTGTAGAAAACGGAATAGATGTACATAGCGTGAAGGAGCTTGTATTTACACTAGAAGATTTATTTATTGAACTCACAGGGAGTGAGAAACATGCGTGAAATTGCGAATCTTGTTTTAAATGAATCAGAAAAAATCTATCGAAAGAAACGTATTGTTGTCGTCATGCTCATATTGGCAATCTTAATTCCTTTGTTTGTTTATGCACAGTATCGTGAAGTGCAGACAACGCAAAAACGCCTTGGTACGAGCGATTGGAAGGTAGCACTTCAGCAGCAAATTGTTGATTCGCAAAATCGTTTAAATAATTCTAGGTTGCCAGAAGAATGGCGGGATTGGCTGAAAGTACGAGTGGAGCAGCAACAATATTATTTAGATCATGATATTAATCCAACAGCACCAGGAGCACCAACGTTTGTACGAGCATTCATTGAACAAGGAATTACATTGTTTATTCCGCTACTTGTAATGATTGTTGCAATTGACATTGTATCGGGAGAACGAAGTGATGGAACGATGAAGATGCTTCTAACGCGGCCGATTCGACGCTTTAAAATTCTTCTCAGTAAATATGTGACGATGTTGTTATTTATCTCACTTATATTGCTCTTGGTGGGGATTTTCTCCTATGTATTATCGGGCGTTGTTTTCGGATATGCCGGGTGGAATTTACCGGTACTGACGGGTTTTGGAATTGATAAAGAAACATTGAATACAAATTTTGTCCACCTCATTCCGCAGTGGCAATATATTTTAATGGCATATGGATTAGCTTGGTTTGTTGCGATTGTTGTGGGAACCATATCCTTTATGGTTTCTGTGTTAATTCGTAATACACCAGCTGGTATGGGAGTCATGCTAGCGGCGTTAATTGCAGGTGGTATCTTAAGTTCCTTCGCAACGTCTTGGGAAGGGGCAAAATATATTTTTAGCGTAAATTTATCGCTCACAGATTATTTATCAGGGAAGTTACCGGCATTGCAAGGTCTATCGATGAGCTTTTCATTGATGAATTTAACAGCTTGGGCTGTAGTTTCTCTTATCATTTCATTTGTCGTATTTACGAAGCAAGACATGGTCAATTAAATGAATAGGAAGTGAAGAGATGGAACATATTTTAAAGAATGATTGGGAGCCGTTACTTGCACCAGAATTCGAGAAACCATATTATCAAAAACTAAGACAGTTTTTAAAAGAAGAATATAGTACCCATGTCATATATCCGAAAGCCAATGATATTTTTAATGCACTACATTATACAAGTTATAAGGATACAAAGGTTGTTATTTTAGGACAAGATCCATATCATGGACCAGATCAAGCGCATGGGTTAAGTTTTTCTGTGCAACCTGGCGTGAAAACACCACCATCACTGCAAAATATGTATAAAGAATTGCATGCAGATCTTGGTTGTGAAATTCCGAATAACGGTTATTTAGTGAAATGGGCAGAGCAAGGCGTATTATTACTTAATGCGGTGTTAACTGTGAGACAAGGGGAAGCAAATTCTCATAAGGGAAAAGGATGGGAGCATTTCACAGATCGTGTTATTGAACTGTTAAATGAACGTGAAAAACCTTTAATTTTCATATTGTGGGGGCGCCATGCACAAGCAAAGAAAAAACTGATTACAAACTCGAATCATCATATTATTGAATCTGTACATCCAAGTCCTTTATCAGCAAGACGAGGTTTCTTTGGCAGCAAGCCGTTTTCAAAAGTAAATGACCTCTTATCTAGTATGGATGAGAAAAAAATTGATTGGCAAATTCCAAATCTATAAAAAAGGTAGCTAACAGTCATTCTGTTAGCTACCTTTTTTAATCACTGCGGTTCATTTTTTAATTTTGCATCTAGTACAAATGTACCAAATGGGATAACGGAAGCAATCAACGCACCTAAAGCCCATAAGATAGACTTACGATGTACGATTGTTACTTGAATCACGGCAAAGATGAATAATATAAATAGAACGCCATGAGCCATACCTGTAATTTTAACTGCTGTTGCAAACCCCGCAAAGTATTTTAACGGCATCGCTACAAATAATAGTAGTAGAAAGGAAATCCCTTCGACTAATCCAATTGCTCTTAATCTTCCGATTGGTGTAGATAACATAAAAGTGCCTCCTTAAACATGCGCTTGTATATAGTAAATTTGTATTCTTATTCCAAATAAAATAGTATGTTTTGTTTCATTATATACAAAAACAAAGTTTACACTACGAGAATGTTGTAAAGTTCAAAATATCTTCACAAAGCTACGTACATTTAAATAAAAACCCATTTGAAGTATTTGACTTCAAATGGGTTTTGTGAATGCATCTATATAAGTACAAAAAACCTTTCCTTTTAGATGGGAGAGAGCATCCGTCCATGCATAGAAGCGGTTAGGTCCTTTTTTAGCCCCATGCCCCAAGTTAAAAAAAGGGGGAAAATGAGTGCAGGTCACCTTTTGTTTTCAAAGCAGTAACTTGTATGTTGAAAAATTTATATATTAAACAAGAACTTCGGTTTTTAGCACAAATTTCTCTACAACTTTAGCAACGCCATCATTCATATTTGTGTCTGTTACGTAGTTTGCAATTTCTTTAATGTCATCTGGAGCATTGCCCATCGCAACACCAAGGCCAGCGAACTCGATCATTGTTTGATCGTTGTAGCTATCGCCCATTGCGATTACTTCCTCACGCTTAATACCAAGTTTTTGAATCAATTGATTTAAGCTTGTTCCTTTTGTTACACCAGCTTCTGTGAACTCTAAGAAGTATGGTTTTGAACGCATTACACTTAGTTTGCCTTCTAGTTGTTTTTGAAGTTTTTTCTCTACTTCTACAAGGCGTTCAGCTTCTTTATTCATTAATACTTTTACAACAGGTTCTTGTACAGCAGTGATAAAGCTGTCTACTTCAATAATTGACATGCCTGTAAGAGTTCCTTCAATTTCTGTATATGGATTATTTTCTTCCGTTATAATATCATCGCCCATATACGTATGAATCCAAACATCTTCTTCTTTACTAATTTCATATAGATTGTGAACGATTTCAGGAGATAGTGTACTGCTGAATAATTCTTCATCCGTTTTACAATTAATAATTTTTGCACCATTAAACGATAAGATGAAGCTTCCATATTCTTCTAGACGAAGCTCCTTTGCAATATGACGCATACCAAATGTTGGGCGGCCAGAAGCAAGCACAACTTTTACACCTTGTTCTTGAGCAGTCATTAAGGCCTGTTTTGTACGTTCTGAAATCGTATGGTCATCACGTAGTAAAGTATCATCTAAATCTAAAACAATCATTTTATAAGACATATAGAAAGTTCCTTTCTTTGTTGAAAGTTGATATTGTTAGAAATTCGTTCTAGCAAAACGATGAGGATTAAATAGTAAGACATCGAACCTCTTTAAAGGTACATAAATTGAAAAAAAGATAGAAACCCTTCCTTTTTAGATGGAAGAGAGTATCCGCCCATGCATAGAAGCGGTCAGATCCTTTTCCTGCCACCACGCCAAGTTAAAACAAAGGAAGAAAATGAGTGCAGGTCATCTTTTGTTCTTAAAGCAGTAATGTATATGTGAAAAACCAAAAACCTGATTGGTGATGGAAGTTTCATTTTATATAGTGAGCCTGATTACTGTATTGTTAGTATATATTATCATGGGCATATTGCCCATGATAATTCTATCCTAACAACTCTGAAAGTAGAGTGCAATAATGGAAGTTTTCCAATTTACGATGGTTGTTTTTCCTTTGAACGGGAAAATAAAACTTCAAGCAAAATAGCCATGACAGAACCAAGTACAAGGCCATTGCTTAAAAATGATGCTAAAAATGGTGGCAGGGTCGAAAATGCCTGCGGCGGGACAAACATAACCCCGATTCCTGTGAAAAGAGACAGACCAGCGACGCGGAATAAACGCTCTTTATTTTCTACGGTGTCATATTCACGGAAGGCAAGACCAATCATACTTGCAAATACAGGATAAATAGCAGCATATCCAACGGCGACAGGAATAGCGGCGAAGAATGATGTAATCTTTGGAAATATACTAATTACAATAATAAAACTTGATCCTAATAGGAAAGGAAGGCGTTTATAAATATTTGTTGTTGCAATAAATCCAGCTGAACCTGAAATAGCTACTGGTCCAATTGCTGAGAAAAGACCACCTAAAAGCTGATTTATGCCCGTTATAATTCCGGCATGTTTGAATCGATTTTGAACTGCACCTTCTTCATATGTAGAAACAACCTTTTGCACAACACGGATGCTTGCCAACATGTTCGTTAAGAGCAACAGTGTGACAAAGACAACGGTAATTGCCATGTTCCATTCGATACGAGGCAATCCAAACACGAATAGAGACGGTAGACGGATGAGATCTGTTACCGGTGTAACCTGATTAGATAATCCGAAGCATGCAAATAGGATCCATCCAAAGACAATGCTGAACAGAACAGAGTATTGTCCAATAATAGGTAGCTTCAGAATAAAAAAAGATAGTAAAATAACAATGAGTGAAAGAATAAAGACGTTTGCTTGTACTTCAGTATGTTGTCCATCAAGGCCGAACATTCCTTTTAGAAAAGAACCGCTGAGCTGGGCAACGAGAAGGAATAAATATGTTCCAATTACTGTTGGTGTAAAATAACGGACAAGTTTATCAATAAGTCCAAAAATACTAAGGATAATACAGATGATGCCGCTTAACAGAAATGCGTATTGTAAGACGCGGAGTGTTTCATTATTTGATCCAAATAATACGACACCTAAACTCGCGTATAGTGAGAAGATTCCCCACCAAAGACCAGCTGGCCCTTCTTGAATCGGTAGCCTATGACCAAATATAGCTTGCAGAAGGCCAGCAAAGCCAAGAACAAATAACGTTCGTTGTACAAATGCAATTGCTTCAGCACCTTCAAGGCCATAACTAGCAGCAACACTAATTGGTACAATGAGGCTACCGGCCAAAATAAATAATGCCCATTGCAAGGCAGAAAGAAATGTTTTCATTATATCAACCTCTTTCGTAGATTCCGCTTCTAGTATATACGTATTTCATTTCCTCTGGCAAAGATTGTAGTAGAGAAAAGAGTTGAAGAATGAGATGAATGCACGCAGGCAATTATGGATTGCAGTTATATGTATGTGTTTTGTTGTAGTTCTTGGAACAATCGGATTTATGATGATAGAAGAGATTAGTTTGTTTCAAGCCTTTTGGATGACAATGATTACAGTATTAACGGTTGGGTATGGAGATGCAGTTCCATTAACACAAGATGGGAAGATTTTTGCGCTTCTTATTATTCCTGTTGGTGTAGGAATTGTTACATATGCAATCGGGGTAGTAGCAGCAATGATTATTGAGGGGAATTTATTTCATGCAGTGCGGAGGAAGAAAATGGGCAAACAAATAGCGCAAATACAAGATCATATTATTGTATGTGGTTGTGGTAGAGTAGGACTTCAAGTTGTACACGAATTACAGGAAAAGAATATTCCATTTGTTGTTGTTGATAAAGAAGAAGAAGTACTAGAGAAAGAAAAGCTTTTATATGTACATGGTGATGCCACGGAAGATCAGGTGTTACGTAAGGCGGGAATTACAAGGGCTGCTGGCTTAGTAGCGATTGTTGCAAATGATGCTGAAAATGTATTCATTACATTAACAGCACGAGGATTAAATAGTACAATTAAAATTGTGGCTAGAGCTGAAAAGCCAGAAACGGAAGGGAAATTACGCCGTGCTGGTGCCAATAAAGTTATTAATCCATCCAGTATGGCTGGAATTCATATTGCAAAAGGAATCGCAAATCCGTTAACGGTTCATTATATTGATACGGTACTTTATGGAACAGATCAGGCTTTTGCAATAGAGGAAGTTCAAATTGGCGAAAGGTCTTTTTTAATTGGAAAAACATTGATAGAAAGCAATGTGAGAAATCAATTTGATGTTACAATTTTAGCGATTTTACGAGATGGAAATATTATTCATAATCCAACAGGGCAGGAAAAATTACAAGAACATGATATGATAATAGTATTTGGTCCAGTAGAGAAGCTGGGGCAATTTGAGAAAGAACTACAAAGTACGAGGTGATTAGGAATGCAAATATCGAGCGATAAAATTTTAAATAAAATGGCAAATGAAGTTGCGAAAGCAAAAAATAGTGAAGGACGAAAGGCAAAAGAACATCTTTTAGTGGTTCGTGCTTTATGTGATTTATTATTAGATGAACAGATTGAAACTTCTGCATATGTAGAGCCAAGGCTACAATCACAAGTTATAACACCACATCCGACGATGACGGTTCAACCGATTGCGGCGGTTTCTGGAGAACCTGTCTATATAAAAGAAGATGGTGCAAATGGTAATTCGTTATTTGACTTCTAAAAGCTAAATTGGTTGGCTAATATGTAAAAATTTCTTATTATAAAGATAAAAAAGGGGAATTCCAATGAAAATTTTCTTCTTATTGGGCTGTATTACAGCCGGGTTATCTGTCGCGTTAGGTGCTTTTGGTGCACATGGTTTAGAAAATAAGGTTTCTGCAAAAATGTTAGAAGTTTGGAAAACAGGTGTTACATATCAAATGTTTCATGCTGGAGGATTATTTGTTGTTGCGTTATTAATGGATAAGATTCAATCTTCTCTTGTAAGCACAGCAGGCTGGTTTATGGTAGCGGGAATTATTATGTTCTCTGGAAGTCTATATGCATTAAGTACGACGGGGATTAAGTTTTTCGGACCGATTACACCACTTGGTGGTGTAGCGTTTATTGTAGGCTGGATTTTACTAGGAACTGCAGTTGTAAAAGGATTATAAAGACAAAAACAAAAGCTGGCAAATGCCAGCTTTTTTTATGGTCTTGGAGCATAGGTTGCTGGTTGGCTAGGTAAATACGTGATTTCTCCAGGGAATTCTACATAATCTAAGTAAATCATAAGTAGTAAGAATCTTTTTCCGGATTTTGGTTCGCTGATGACGATGTGATCACGTCCAGCTGCTTCAATAATACCTGTATAGGATTGTGTGCCAAGTGAACTGCCGCGCTCATATGTCATAACAATAGTTGCTGGTTTTCCTTTGTTTAAGCGAAGGATGTTTTCAATATATGATTGCTCTAGTGGGAGCATACCTTGAGATACTGCAAGTTGTGCTTGGGCAGTTTGTTGCTGCATAGCTTGCTGTTGCATAGCTTGTTGCTGCTGCGGCGTCATTTGTTGTTGTGGTTGCATATATCCCCCTGAAGGTTGATAAAAACCCGTTCCATAGTATGGATTTTGTTGCTGTGCCATTACAAGTCCCTCCTCATTTTCATTCCTTAATATACTGCTGGGCAATCCCCGGCGGATGGTTGAAAGAAGCAGTGTTTTTTAAAACGGCCTGAATTTTGTTGATTATACCAAGTTGGTGGACAAGCACCTTCGGGCCTAAAAAACCATAAAGCAAAATTGGCAGGCCAAAAACGTTGCCCTTCAATTGTACGCCTTGCAAGGGCAATGTCCTGTTCACGGGCTCGTTGATAAAAGTATCCTTTTTGCGTTGCTTCAAAACCACCCGGATTTTGATAAACCATTTGGCGTAAATTCCGTATTTGTTTAAAATCTAAGCAATTTCCTCGAACTCGATTTACACCTACATTTCCAACCATCAGCATGCCTTGTTGCCCTTCGCCTTCAGCTTCTGCACGCATGAGTCTAGCTAATAATTTTACGTCTTCTTCTGTATAGTTGATAACGCCCATTATGTCTCACCTCTCTTTATGGATTGCACTAGAGAAAGAGGTTTATTTCTAGATGAATTGTGGAGCAATTACTAGTTCATACGTATGAGGAAAAGGACCCAGATATGACAACCAAACAAAGTTTTAGGGAGGGGAATTTTAGCGTTAGAGGGAGAAAGATAATGAAAAAGCTAGCAAATGTGCTAGCTTTTTTATGAATTAGAATATTTTTGACCACATATTTGAGAAGAAATCACCGATTGATCGCATTGTTAATACGAACCAATTTTCCTTTTCTACTTCTTCTGTTGTTTTTGCAGCGATTTTCATCTTCTTACTTCCGTCTAAGAAACCGTATTGATCAGTTGATTCTAAAACAAGTGAACCTACTTTAGCATCTTTTTTGATTGGCGCAACTAATTTCCCATCTTCGGCAAGTGATTTATCTGCCTCAGTAGAAACTTTATAAGATGGTTTACTTCCTTTTTTTGAGATCACCGTTATCTCTTTTTCAGGTGTCACAGTTACAGTATCTTCTTTTCCTTTTACAACAGAAATTGTATTGTTTTTATCTATTTTTAATTTCTGCTTTTCAAAGTTATTAAATCCGTAATCAATTAATTCGCGTGATTCTGTGAAACGTTCATCCATTGATTTTGTTTTAATAATAACGGAGATGAGACGTAGATCACCGCGTTTTGCAGAAATTGTAAATCCATACCCAGCTGTATCTGAACTTCCCGTTTTTAAACCATCTGTTCCTTCATAAGCAAAAGCAGCACCTGGTAACATCCAGTTCCAGTTTTCCATGCGAATTGGTTTTGGATGGTTATCTGGAAAGTTTCTAAATCTTTGTTTTGTATCCTCTAGTATTTCTGGATACTTTGTAATAATTGTTCTTGATAGAATACCCATATCGCGAGCTGATAAGGAGTTTTCTCCATTCGGATCTGTTCCTTCCGGATGTTTTCCTTTTAAATCAGCATTATTTAATCCAGTCGCATTTACAAATTTATATTTCTTTAACCCTAGTTTTTTTGCGTGTTCATTTGCAAGGTTTAAGAAATTTTTTTCACTTCCCGCAAGAAGTTCAGCAAGCGCAATGCTGGATCCATTTGCAGAGAAGATAACAATAGAATGATATAATTCTTTAACTGTATATTGTAGGCCTTTTTCGAAAGGAACGTTAGAGAATTCATTATTACGGGAAATTTCATAAGCGTAATCAGAGATGTTTACTTTTGTATCCCATGTTATTTTTCCTTCTTTAATTGCTTCCAAAACGGAGTAAACAACAATAAGTTTTGACATGCTAGCAATAGCTAGTAATTCATCTGGATTTTGCTCATGCAGTATTTTTCCTGTATCTGCATCAAAAAGAATGGCAGCCGCCGCTTCTATATGTATTTTTTCTTCTGCATGGGAGGTTGTTACTCCTAAGGAAGAAAATGACAATAGAAACACTAGTAAAATAGATAAAATTTTCCTCATATACATTATCACCTTCGCATCGTTATTAGCATATAGCTCGTACCATTTTAGCATGATTTTGAATATAAGAAAGTTATAATTTAACAGGGGATTTGACGATTTCTTGTCTAATATTGCTTGAATTTGACGAAAAAAGAGGATTTTGAAGAGTTTTGATAGGATATTAAGAAAAAGGAACGAATTTCGTTCCTTTTTTGTACTATACGTATAAAAATTTTGCTACTTTTTCGCGTGGTAAGATGTTACCAACAAAGAATGTTCCGAATTCACCATAGCGAGCACTTACTTCATCAAAGCGCATTTCGTATACAAGCTTTTTAAATTGAAGGATGTCGTCAGCGAATAGCGTTACACCCCACTCGTAATCGTCAAAGCCGACAGAACCTGTAATAACTTGACGTACCTTACCTGCATATTGACGACCAATTTTACCATGGCTGTACATAAGTTTTTTGCGTTCTTCCATTGGAAGCATGTACCAGTTATCATCACCTTGACGACGCTTGTCCATTGGATAGAAACAAATATGATTTGCTTCTGGTAATTCAGGGTATAAGCGTGCTAGGATTTGAGGGTTTTGGTATGGATCTTCATCAGCTGGAAGGTAGTTACTTAACTCAACAACAGATACGTAAGAGTATGCAGGAACCATATATTCAGCTAATGTTGTTTTATTTAATTCTGTTTCAATTTCATTTAATTCTTCCATTGTTGGACGTAAAATCATAAACATAATATCCGCCTTTTGACCAACGACTGTATACATTGCATGACTACCTTGTTTTGAGGATGCGACCTTGTTCCATTTTTCGATGACGTTTAAAAATTCAAACATTGCTTGTCCGCGTTCGTCACTAGATAATGTTTTCCAAGCTGCCCAGTCGATAGAACGTAAATCATGTAAACAATACCAACCATCTAACGTTTTTGCTGCTTCACTCATTCTATTCACCTCAGTTAATGATATTTTACACGTTAACTATAGCATATATAGGTTTAAAGTCACCTGTGTAAAGCTTGGGTGCATAAAATTGTCACATTTTAAAAATGCTAGGAAGAGAATATGTATAAATCCATTTTGTTTTCACTTGGCATGGGGTGGAAAAATTTCCTGATTGCTTCTATGCATAGCCGGATGCTCTCTCCCATCTAAAAAGAAAGGTTTTTCATCAATGTTTTATAACAAATTAACCATGCTGAATTTTATGAAAATATAATCATTTTTATTTTGCCTATTTTTTAAGAGCTATAAGTTTAAAATATAGATGAAAAGAAGTATTCTTAAAAGTAGAGTTTTTTTAACATTTGTAGGAGGGTTTATTCGTGAGCGATTTATTTACAGCAGTAAAAGAAAAAGTTCAAGGAAAAGGTATTTCTATCGTACTTCCTGAAGGAACTGATGAAAGAATTTTAGGCGCTGCAGAGCGTTTAGCAAAAGAAGAGTTAGTAAAGCCAATCTTAGTTGGGAATAAAGAGGAAATTAGTGCAAAAGCTGCTAGCATGAACTTAACATTAGCAGGTGTTGATATTTATGACCCAGCTACATATGAAGAAATGGATGCAATGGTAGCATCTTTCGTTGAACGCCGTAAAGGGAAAGCGACAGAAGAAGATGCACGTAAAATCCTTAAAGACGAAAACTACTTCGGTACAATGCTTGTATACATGGGTAAAGCACACGGTTTAGTAAGTGGTGCAGCTCATTCTACAGCTGACACAGTTCGTCCAGCACTTCAAATTATTAAAACAAAACCAGGTGTTACAAAAACTTCAGGCGTATTCATCATGGTACGTGAAGATGAGAAGTATGTATTCGCTGATTGCGCAATCAATATTGCACCAAACAGCCAAGATTTAGCTGAAATTGGTATTGAAAGTGCGAAAACTGCTGAGTTATTCGGCATCGATCCACGTGTTGCAATGTTAAGCTTCTCTACAAAAGGTTCTGCGAAATCTCCAGAAACAGAAAAAGTTGTAGAAGCAACTCGCATTGCGAAAGAAATGGCTCCTGAATTAACATTAGACGGTGAGTTCCAATTTGACGCTGCATTCGTACCATCTGTAGCTGAGAAAAAAGCACCAGGTTCTGTTATTAAAGGTGATGCTAACGTATTTGTATTCCCAAGCTTAGAAGCTGGTAATATCGGTTACAAAATTGCACAACGCCTAGGTAACTTTGAAGCAGTGGGACCAATCTTACAAGGCTTAAACATGCCAGTAAACGATTTATCTCGCGGTTGTAACGAAGAAGAAGTGTACAAGCTAGCTTTAATTACAGCAGCTCAAGCACTATAATTAAAAAGCCCCGCTATATAGCGGGGCTTTTATTACTTTTCGAGATCAAGTGCTTTATTATTGCGATCGATGATACGTTGTAAATTCATTTCGTACAAAGGAACTTCATCAACTGTTAATTGTGATGGTGTTAATTTGGGTGCGAAATGCTGTAATGTTTTTAACAGGCGCATCATTAAGTCTTGAACGGTAATCGTTTCACCAAGTAGTTCAGACAATGAGGCCATTGTACTTGGAACAATTTCAGGATACGTGAATCTTGTTTCTTTTCCTTGAATTGCTAAGTTGTAGAAATCACGAACAAGTGCCGCGCGTTCGGAGCCACTGCCTGTAGCACATAAATAAATTTGTACGGCAATCCCTCCGCGAATGCGGCGCTGTGAAATACCTGCGAATTTTTGATCACGAATACTTAAATCATAGCTACCTGGACAATAAGAGCCAACGATTTCTTTTGCCTCGATATCGACATCGTAATCTTTTAACATTTCCTTAATTAAATGCCACATCGTATCGTATCCAAGATCGATATCAATTCCTTTTTCTGTTTCTTGGAATAGAAGTGATATATTTAAAACCCCTTCATCAAGTACGACTGCAAGACCACCTGAATTGCGGACAATGACATGGAAGTTGTTCTTTTTTAAAAAGGAAATCCCCTCATTTAAATGAGGAAGGCGAGAATCTTGAATGCCAAGAACAATTGTATTGTGATGAACCCAAGAGCGCATTGCTGAAGCAGATGTACCATTTCCGATTGTTGTACATAGCGTATCATCCATTGCAAATGACTGTAGAGCATGAAAAGTCTGGCCTAAACTAGACTGATCCACGATACGCCACTCTGGTTGAGATAAAATCGAACGGGAATTGCTCATATAACTAACCCCTTATCTATAAAATGACAATCTTTATTATAGCAAACATGGAGCAAAATGATGTAGTGGTTGACGGAAAGAAAATGAAATATGAAGGTAATGTAATTATTGGCGATGTACGTAAATATGCAGATATGTACGCAATCGTAAGCGATGTAGCATATCAAACAATTAGTCAGTCAGTAAAAACAATTGGGGTAGTAGCATGTAAAGGAAATCCGAAAAAAAGAGATTTCCCAGATATAAAGAGAGAGTCTAAAATATATAAATTCATTTTGATTTTTCAACATATAAGTCGCTACCTCGAAGAACAAAAGGTGACCTGCACTTGCTCTCTCTCACCTAAAGATTAGGTTTTATGTCGGTTTTTCAGTTTGTACTTATATAGAAGAAGCTTATATGATTGAATCAAAATAAAAAGGATGCGTTCATCGCATCCTTTTTATTCTGCAATTTTTTCTAAATTACCGTTTCGATCCATGCGAAATGAGGTTTGCGTTTGCTCTTCATCATCCATTAATGCTAATTTACGAGCACGGTTCATAATATTCATGAGCGTTTCGTAGTCTTCTTGTACTGTATTAGATTGTTGTTCTAGCTTTTCTAGTTTCTTCTCTAATTCTTCATTTCGAAGCATTTGCGCCTTAATTTCTTGTTTCAATCTCACATTCTCATTTTCAAGAGCTGTTACTTTTACGCTTGAAGACCCTACCGTTTGTAAAAAGTAAATTACATCTTGCATTGTTATAGAGGTACTAGATACAGCTGGTTCCGAACGTGGAACGGTGTTATTTACGACTGGCTCTTCATCGACTGTAATTACTGCTGAAGCTGATGGCGTATAAAGCAGGCGTTTTTTCGCATGTTCACCACTAGCAGCTCTCATTTTATCTTTTCGATGTCTTTTTGCTAGTTGCAGCGCCTGTTCATAGCTATAACGAACGACAGCATTCCAACGAAAACCACAAGCAGCTGATGTGCGATTTAACTGATCGCCAACTTCTTCAAATGCATTTAATTGTGTACTTCCTTCTCGAACATGACGTAGTACGGTTTCAGCGAGTAATAGATCATCTTCGTCTGTCCAAGCATCTTGTCTTACTTTCATAGATTCAACTCCCTTTCTTTTTATAAACTTCCTATTTTTATAATGGACAAAAGAAATTGCTTTTATACAAAGCTTTTAAAAATATGGTAGATTTTGATAAAGAAGAATTTCTATACAAATCCATTTTGATTTTCCAACATAAAAGTCGCGGTTATGAAGATGCACTCGTTTTCTCTCTTTGTTTTTACTTGGCATGGGGCAGGAGACCGCGCCTATGCATGGCCGGATGCTCTCTCCTACCTAAAAAGAAAGGTTTTTATATCGTTTTTTTAATTTGTACTTATATATGTGGATGAATTGTGCTTATAAAGAGAGGGATAACGAGAAAATATTAGAAATAAATCGTACAGAGGAAAACTTGCATCAACCTTCAAAGAGCGGTAAAATACCATTTAGTGTTTATTTTTAAATGTACTTGTGAAAAGTTGAAAATAGAGGAAGTGTTATATAGAATGGGAAATGAATTTCGTGTGTGTGATGATTGTCAGGCAACGAATATTAAGACGCTGATACCACGACTCAAAAAGGTAGATTCATGTGCAAATATCGAAGTTGGATGTCAATCATATTGTGGACCGGGACGTAAAAAGTCGTTCGCTTTTGTTAATAATCGTCCAGTTGCAGCACCAAATGAAGATGAACTGATTAAAAAAATTGAAGCAAAACTAAATAAATAAGAAAAAGAAGAGTAAACAATCTACTCTTCTTTTTTTATGTTCTAAAAAAGAAAAATTATTTTTAAATAAGGAAAGGTAGAGGACTGTTATTGGGTCATTTACTAGTGGATAAACTTCCTATTATGATATCGGTTTCGTATGAACTACATTAGTTTTATATTGCAAAATAATGGTTGACAGCCTTTTGTAATGGTAGGTAGAATAGAAAATGTGATTCTGATAATCATTATCAAAAAGGGTGGATACACCCAATTTTCTTTTTGCTGTTTCTTGAGAATAAATCTCATTTTGTTAAATATATGTTGTTGGTTAGGATGGTTGAGGGATGGAAGCTAGTGCGAGGAGTATAGAACAACAAGAAGTAAATGTGAAAGAGATTAAGAGCAGACCGCTTATTGCTTCTATTATTTTAATAGCGGGAACAATTTTATTAGCTTTAAGTATGGCAACTTCAATTTCATTTGGTGCAGCGGATATTAGTTTAAAGACTGTATGGCAAGCTGTCTTTCAGTTTGATGGTTCTTTGACGCATCATAATGTGATTTGGGAGCTGCGCATGCCTAGAGCAATTGGCGGTGTTGTTGCTGGTGCATTTTTAGCGGTATCCGGTGCCATTATGCAAGGAATGACGCGAAACCCGCTCGCATCTCCATCATTAATGGGGATTACTGATGGGGCTGTGTTTGGAATTGCAATTATGTATGCGTTTTTTCCAAATTCACCGTATTTAATGTTTGTTATCGCTTCTTTTGTTGGAGCAGCATTTGGTGCAAGTATTGTATACGGCATTGGAGCTTCTTCACCAGGAGGATTAACACCTGTTAAATTAGCGTTAGCTGGAGCGGCAATTAGTGCTTTACTTGGGGCTATTTCATCTGGAATCGCTTTGTATTTCAATCTTGCTCAAGAGGTGAGTATGTGGAATGCAGGCGGTGTTGCTGGTGTGAAGTGGCAAAGCATTGATATGTTATTGCCGATTGGACTTATTTGTCTCGCTATTGCGATTATGATGTCCAGGTACATTACAATCTTAAGTTTCGGTGAAGAAATTGCGATTGGACTTGGACAAAATACAACATTAATTAAATTTATCGGAACTGTACTTGTTCTTGTTTTAACAGGTTCAGCCGTATCTATGGCAGGATCCGTTGGGTTTGTTGGGCTTGTAATCCCCCATATGACACGTTTTCTTGTCGGTTCAGATTATAGATGGGTTATTCCATGTTCTGCTATATTAGGCGGATTGTTAATTGAATGTGCGGATATGTTATCTCGTATTATTAATCCGCCGTTTGAAACACCAATCGGTGCGATTACAGCACTAATTGGCGTTCCATTCTTCCTCTACTTAGCACGTAATGAAGGGAGAGGAAAAATGTGAGAACAAGCGTCTTAACAAAAAAGAACATTTCAATTGTAACGATTTTGGCTGGATTAATCTTTTCAGTATTCCTTATTAGTTTAAATACAGGAACGTTTAAAATTCCACCAATGGATGTGTTAAAGTCATTGGTCGGGCTAGGAGCAGAAGATCAGTCCGTTATTTTATTCGAATTTCGTATGCCACGTATGGTTATTGCCATCTTAGTTGGTTCAGCATTAGCGGTATCCGGTGCCATTATGCAAGGATTATCACGAAATCCACTTGCTGATCCTGGAATTATTGGTATTAATGCCGGGGCGGGATTGACAGTTGTTGTTTTCGTATATTTCTTTTTTGGAAAAGTCGGGACGGGTACACTTCTATCTGTATTCATTCTTCCATTCTTTGCATTAGTTGGTGCAGTGTTAGCAGCAGTTATCATTTATGCACTGGCATGGAAGGACGGCGTTTCATCAACTCGTTTAATACTTGTCGGTATTGCAGTAGCAGCTGGGTTTAGCGCTGTTAGCTTAATTTTTTCAATGAAAATGACATCGAATGATTTCCGTTTTGCCACGATTTGGTTAGCGGGAAGTTTATGGGGAACAGATTGGAAATTCGTATTAAGCGTACTTCCATGGATGCTCATCTTTTTACCAATTGCGATTCGGAAAGCGCATGTGTTAAATGTAATGAATTTAGGAGATGCAGCGGCAGTTGGACTTGGTGTAAACGTAGAGAAAGAAAGACGCAAATTATTATTCATTGCTGTTTGTTTAGCGGGAGCATCTGTTGCGGTTGCTGGTGGAATTGGTTTTATTGGTTTAATGGCACCGCATTTAGCAAGGCGACTTGTTGGCGGAAAGCATCAAATTATGTTGCCTACAGCGGCATTAATTGGAACGCTCTTGCTGTTATTTGCAGATTTAATTTCACGAAGTGTGTTAACGACATCAGAAATACCGGTCGGTCTTGTTATTTCTGTAATTGGTGCACCGTATTTCATTTATTTACTTATGAGAACAAAATAAAGGGAGGCGTTTTGTATGGCAACTTTAGCGGTTGATTCGGTATCTGTTGGTTATAATGAAGGATTAATTATTGATGGATTGTCAGTTGAAATTCCAGAAGGGAAAATTACAACAATTATTGGGCCGAATGGATGCGGAAAATCCACATTGTTAAAAACAGCTTCTCGTATTTTGAAAGCAAAACGAGGTACTGTTTACCTAGATGGAAAAGCAATTGAGAAACAGCCAACAAAAGAAATCGCAAAGAAAATGGCGATTTTGCCACAAACTGCAGAAGTGCCAACTGGTCTTACTGTGTTTGAACTTGTTTCTTATGGCCGTTTCCCTCATCAAAAAGGGTTTGGCACGTTGAAGGAAGAAGATTATCGCTACATCCACTGGGCACTTGAGGTAACAGGGATGACAGAATTTGCGAATCGTTCAGCAGAAGCCTTATCGGGTGGTCAACGTCAACGCGTTTGGATTGCAATGGCTCTTGCGCAAGGTACGGATTTACTCGTACTAGACGAACCAACTACATACTTAGATATGGCTCACCAACTGGAAGTATTAAATTTATTAAAAAAATTAAATCAAGAAGAAGGCCGCACAATTGTCATGGTTATTCATGATTTAAACCATGCTTCTCGTTTTTCAGATCATATGGTTGCTTTGAAAGCTGGTAAGTTAATGAAGCAAGGGACACCAGATGAAGTAATGACAAGTGAAACGCTTCGCAATGTGTTTGAAATAGAAGCACAAATTGTTCCATGTCCTGTAAACTGTAAACCAATTTGTTTAACATACGATTTAATGATGATTAATAATCAGTTACGTGAGAAAGCATAGATGGAATCTTCCCCTCCTACTTTGATAGAGGGGAGGGATTCTAATGGACGTTGAGCTTCTCATTCGAGCTGGTAAGTTGAACGCCCGTTAGAACGGGTTACATATAACGATTAATAAATATATATTAATAAACTGTTGGTTGTAGTTTCTTATAGTGATATGTAGCTTATAAGAGAAATACATCCAGAAGGAGTGGGAATATGAAGAAATTCAAAGCGACGTTACTAGCAATGGTACTAGTAGTTACTTCTGTACTATTTGCAGCTTGTTCTTCTGATAAGAAAGAAGAAAAGAAAGCAGATGCGAAAGTTGAAGAGCGCACTGTACAACATGCAAAAGGGGAAATTAAAATTCCTGCAAATCCAAAGAAAATTGCTGACCTTAGTGGTTCAACAGAAGAATTATTAATCTTTGGAATGAAACCAATCATTACTGCAAATACGTCTCAAGAGAAAATCGATGCACATATTGCAGATAAATTAAAAGATGTAAAACCAGTTGGCTCTGCATGGGGCGATAAAATTAACATTGAAGCAGTAGCTGCTGCAAAACCAGATTTAATTCTTGTGAACAACCGCCAAGAAAAAATTTATGATCAATTATCTAAAATTGCACCAACAGTTATGTTAAAAACTCCATTAGATCAATGGCGTCCCAAGTTTGAAGAACTAGGTAAAATCTTCGGTAAAGAAAAAGAAACAACTGCATGGTTCAAGGGATATGATGAAAAAGCAAGTAAATTACACGATAAAATCGTTGCAAAAACTGGTGATGCGAAGTTCATGAAGATGGCTGCATATCCAAATGCATTCCGTGTATATGGTGACTACGGTTACGGTAGCGTACTCTTTAAAGATTTAAAATTACCAGCTGTTCAAGGTACACCAACTGATAAACCGCTAGTACAAGTACAAAAAGAAGCTTTAATTGATTACAACCCAGACTACTTATTCGTATTTACAACTGGTGATGGTTCTCAGCGCTTAAAAGAATTCCAAGAAGAAACAATTTGGAAAAACATGAACGCTGTTAAGAACAACCACGTATTCACAATCAAAAACGAAGACCTAAACAAAGGGTACTTCCCACTTGGTAAAGAAATGATCTTAGACGAAATTGCTGAGTTTGTTTTAGGAAAATAATATATACAGAAAAATCACTTTCGTTTTGGCGAAGGTGATTTTCTGTATATAGGGGAATTTTATGCATTTCTATAGTCTTTCGTTTATAATAAAGATAAGAATGTAGTAAGGAAGGAGGGTGTCGATATGGTATATTTAAACGACAAACTCAGCGAAACAAAAGTGTTTAAAGACCCAGTACATAAATATGTGCACGTGCGTGATCGCGTAATTTGGGATTTAATCGGAACGAAGGAATTTCAACGTTTGCGCCGTATTAAGCAGCTTGGAACGACATTTTTTACATTTCATGGTGCGGAACATAGTCGCTTTACTCATTCATTAGGTGTATATGAGATTATTCGTCGTATGATTGATGATGTGTTTGATGGCAGACCAAATTGGAATGCAGAAGATAGATTATTATGTTTATGTGCAGCGCTCTTGCATGATGTTGGACATGGTCCGTTCTCACACTCCTTTGAAAAAGTTTTTTCATTAGATCATGAGAAGTTCACACAAAAAATTATTGTTGGTGATACGGAAATCAATGATGTACTCGGCCGCGTAGACCGAGAGTTTCCACAAAAAGTAGCAGATGTTATTGCGAAAACGTCTGATAATAAATTAGCAATTAGTATGATCTCTAGTCAAATTGATGCAGATCGTATGGATTATTTATTAAGAGATGCCTATTTTACTGGTGTGAAGTACGGGAATTTTGATATGGAACGTATATTGCGTGTTATGCGCCCATACGGAAATCAAGTAGTAATTAAAAATAGCGGTATGCACGCTGTTGAGCATTATATTATGAGTCGCTATCAAATGTACTGGCAAGTGTATTTCCATCCGGTAACGCGCAGTGCAGAAGTTATTTTAACAAAGATTTTACACCGTGCGAAAACATTGCATGAGCAGTATTATACATTTAAGTATCATCCTGTTCATTTCTATTCTTTATTTGAAGAAGAGGTAACAGTAGAGGATTATTTAAAGCTAGACGAGAATGTAATGTATTATTATTTCCAGGTATGGCAAGATGAAGATGACCAAATTCTAAGTGATTTATGTCGCCGTTTTATGAACCGAAATCTCTTTAAATATGTAGAGTTTACAGAGAATCATGGTTTAGATAATTGGATGGAATTAAGTAGTTTATTTAAAAAGATTGGACTCGATCCAGAGTACTATTTAGTTGTTGATTCAACATCGGACTTACCGTATGACTTTTACCGTGCCGGAGAAGAAGAAGAGCGGCTTCCAATCTTGCTTCTTATGCCAAATGGAGATCTCAGAGAGCTTTCGCGTGAATCTGATATTGTAGAAGCGATTACTGGTAAGAAGAGAAGGGATCAAAAACTTTTCTATCCGCATGATTTAATCTATGAAGATGGAAGAAAAGGAAAATATAAAGAGAAAATTATTGAGTTATTAGAAGGAAAGAAATAAGAAGCAGTCATAGGACTGCTTCTTAGTAAAGAAAACTGAAATTATTTGTCGCTTAAGCGTTTTCCGCCAACTGCATAATGATTTTTAGACATTTCTTCGATGAAAACAACGATGTTTTCTTCTGGAGCACCAGTTGTTTCGCTTACTGCTGTTGTTACTTTCTCAGCAAGAGCTTTCTTTTGTTCTTCTGTGCGTCCTTCTAGCATTTTCACTGTTACGTATGGCATGTACAATCGCTCCTTTTATGTAAGTTACAATCTTATTATAACGGATTCTAAGGAAGAACAATCGAAAAAACAAATATTTTCTTTTTTTGACATAATGAAGAGGAGATGAAGTATGGATCAGTTATTTAGATATCCACTGCACCAAATTCCACTGGTAGCAATGGCTATTATTATCGCGTTGTCTATGCATGAATTTGCACATGCATATGTTGCATATAAGTTTGGTGATGATACAGCGAAAAGGCAGGGGCGTTTAACTTTATCACCAATGTCTCATTTAGACCCGATCGGAATGATTGCAGTATTAATTCTTGGGTTCGGTTGGGCACGTCCGGTACCTGTTAACCCTTATAACTTTAAAAGACCACGTCTTGCTGGTGTACTAGTTTCTATTGCAGGACCGATTAGTAACCTAATCTTAAGTGCTATCGGTTTAATCATTTGGTACAGTTTGTTAAGGTTTGGAGTACTAGATGCCATCCCATTTGCGGTGGCGGATACATTAGGTCAATTCTTCCAAATTTTTATTGTTCTTAATATCGTTTTATTTGTTTTTAACTTATTACCGATTCCACCGCTGGATGGATATCGTGTAATTGAAGACTTAGCACCGGCAAATGTTCGTGCGAAAATGACGCAATATGAGAAATATGGAGCAATTGCTTTATTGATTCTTGTTATTACACCGCTTGACCGTTATACAATTCAACCAATTTTCAGTGTAGTAATCCCGCACGTACTAGGATTTTTACAAAGTATTATTGCACCTATATTTGGGCTAATGTAATACATGAGTGAGGAGGAGTTTACATATGACAGAGAAAAAGAAAAAAATCGGTTTTAATATTGTGAAGAATGATTCAACAGATGGGCATGGTGGCTTTGGTGTTGGGGCGTTAAGTTTAGAAAATATTTCACCTGTTTTTGTAGATGTATTAGAGCAAACTGCATTTGTTGATATTGGTGCGATGCATGCGCGTAGTACTGTGGAAAAAGGGATTAAGTTTTTAACAAATAAAGATGAAGTTCCAAATGGAAAACCGTATTGGCTTGTGTGGGTAACAATTGAGAGAACGGCAAAAGGTGCTTACTATGCAGGTGTAACAGCTTGTGAGATGACAGTTGATCGTGAAATTCGCCGTGGTTATAAATCACTTCCAGAGCATGTAAACAAGATGGATAAATCATTAAAACGTTACATCATGGTTGACCATATGGATGAACCATCTAAGAAGGTGCTTGGTACATTCTTAAAAGAGCATAATGAAGCAATTTGGAACGAGTCTAGTGAAGAATTGCGTCATGCATTATTAGGAGAATAATTTTAAGGCTACCGGGAGAAATTCTGGTAGCCTTTGGTGTTTTTGGGGTATGGTAGTATTTCTCTTTATGTCGTATATTGTCGGAACGTCGATATGTTGTGTCGAAGCACCGATATATTGATGCTACAAATAAGATAAGTATTTACCATGGAAAGTATTTTTTCCACCAGCTCTCTTTTTTCTTCTCTTTGCTAGCCTTCTCGAATTCTTCTTTATCATCAATATGATCCATGCAGTATTCAGTCGGTTCTGTTCCTTTTGCAAAATACATTTTCACGGAAACTGGACAGCCTTTCGTTGCGATTTTTCCATTTTCAGGATTGATATTTACAGCAATAATATCACTTGGTTGCTTGAATTCCTTTTTAGGCTGACCCTCTAGTCCTTTTTCCATCGTATCGGCCCATATTTTTTTTGCGTAGCCTTGTTCTGCTGGGTTTGTGATGGATTTTGGCTGATCGTATCCGACCCATACACCTGTTACTATTTGCGGAGTGAAGCCGATCATCCAGCTATCTGTTTCTGTGGAACCAGATTTTCCTGCATACGTACGTGATAGTTTTGGAAGCAGGGATTGTCCTGTAACAGAAGCATACCCACTTAGTTTTTTATTGAACATTCCTGTCATCATTTCTTCCATTACAAACGTATTATTTTTATCGAGCACTTGTTTACTTTCTAAATGTGCATCATATAAAATATTCCCTTCATGATCGACAACGCGGCGAATAAAGGTTGGTTTTACTTGTTTTCCCCCATTGGCAAACATACTGTACGCACCTACCATTTCAATTGGTTTTACAGGAGACGTACCAAGGGCAAGGGATGGTACATCTTTTAATGAACTTATAATCCCAAATTGCTTAGCGGTTTTTGCTAAAGAGTCCTCTCCTAAAAATAAATGTGTTTTCACGGCATATACGTTATCTGATACAGCAAGGGCTTGCGCCATCGTCACAAAATCATCGGCATAGTAGTCTTTATAATTTTTCGGTTTATATTTAGAAACACCGTCTCCTAATGTAAATACTGTATATTCGCTTTTTAAGCGAGTCGCTGGTGTAAATCCTTTTTCGAGTGCAGCATAATATAAAAAAGGTTTAAAGGTGGATCCTGGTTGGCGAGATGCCTGAATCGCTCGGTTAAATTGACTTTCTTTATAATCTTTTCCACCAATAAGAGCTGCTACTTCTCCTGTTTTCGGATTCATTGAGACAAGAGCCGTTTGTATATTAGTTGTTTCTGGAATCGTATCTTTTACAGATTGCTCGGCTATTGTTTGTAGTTTTGGGTCTAGTGTTGTGTAAATATGGAATCCACCGCGCTGTAATGTTTGCTCATCGAGTCCAATATCATGCAGGAGAGAGGAGTGTACAGCGTGTTGGAAATAAGGTGCTATTTCTGCGACTTCTTTTGTTTCTAATGAAGCAAATGTAAGCTTTTCCTTTTTGGCAGAGGAAGATTGCCCTTTCGTAATATAGCCCTGCTCTACCATTTCATCTAAAATGATTGATTGTCTTGTTTTTGCTCGTTCCTCCTTTAAATAGGGAGAATATACGCTAGGGCCTTTTGGGATACCAGCTAACATACTAGCCTCTGCTAATGTCAAGTCACTAGCAGATTTATTAAAGTAAAGACGGGAAGCGGCTTCAATACCATAAGCGCCGTGTCCGTAATAAATCGTATTTAAATATCCTTCTAAAATATGATTCTTGCTGTAATTAACCTCAAGACGAATGGTATATATTGCTTCTAACGCTTTTCGTTTCCAAGTTTTATCATGATCTAAATATAGATTGCGGGCATATTGCTGCGTAATCGTACTAGCACCTTGGACCTTTGCCATTGCTTTTATATCTGCAATGATTGCACCAGCAATTCTTTTTATATCGAAGCCATGGTGATCATAGAATCGTTGGTCTTCAATAGAGAGTGTCGCTTCTCTCACATAAGGAGAGATTTGGTCGAGAGATACGTTATAGCGCTTTTGCATCCCGTTGCTTTGTCCTATTACAGTATCATCATTGGCATAAAAGGTGCTCGTTTGCGGGACAGCGATGGGAGGCGGCCCCATAATCTTTGCTACTATGATGATGATAAAAAACGAAAAAACGAAAAAAAGAATGCATGAAAAAAGTGCGGTGAAGAAAAGACGTTTATATTTTTTCAGTTTTGGATTCACAGTTTGATCCATCTTTTTCATCCCCTCATCGTATACTTTTATTAGTATTGAGGGTTTTTTCGTATTTTAAACACAAAATGAAAAAGAGCCCTTTCAATTAAGAAAGAAGCTCAAAAGCGCGCATTGGCCAATCCGTAATAATTACATCTACACCGTAATCGATCATTGTTTGTAAGTCTTTATTTTCATTGATTGTATAGGGACGGAAAACATAGCCTTGCTGCTGTGCAGTTTGCACAAATTCTTTTGTTAGTAACTGAAAATTTGGGTGTAATCCGGACGCCTTCCTTTTCTTGGCTGCAGCAATTGGATCACTGAGTGGTTCATCGTATAAAATAGCTCTTGGAATTTCAGGTGCAATTTCCGCGAGTAGGGAAACGGAATCATGGTTAAAAGATGAGAATATAATTTGGTTTGAAAGATGATATTCACGAACGAGGTCGACAACCTTTTCTTCGATACCTGGATAGTGGATTACGTCTGTTTTTAATTCAATATTAAGTTGTAAATTTGTCGTAGAGAGCCAAATGAATACTTCGCGTAAGGTTGGAATCTTTGCTTCATGAAAAGAAGGGTTTTTATGGCTACCGGCATCAAGAGACTGTAATTCCACTACTGTTTTTTCAGAAACAAGTCCAATTCCACTTGTTGTGCGATCAACAGTTTCATCGTGAATCACAACAATCTCACCATCTTTCGAAAGGTGAACATCAAGTTCAATGCCATGGGCACCAACACGCTCTGCTTCTTGGAAAGCAATCATTGTATTCTCCGGATGTGTTCCTTTAACTCCGCGATGGGCAAAAATAAGTGGTTTTTTCATCTGAAAATCTCCTTATGAGTTCATTTCTTCCATTATGAAACTGCGACGAGAAAAATACAATCCATATGCCAAACATTTACAGAAGTATAACACTTGCATAAAAGTTAACGTTAACGTAAAGTGTAATAATGTGATGAGGGGAGGAATAAACATGTATAAGATTGATGAGGTAACGAAGCAAGTTGGATTAACAAAACGTACACTTCGTTATTATGAGGAAATTGGTTTAATTTATCCGCCGGAGCGTAGCGAAGGGAATATTCGTCTTTATACAGATGAAGATATTGTACGTATTAAAAAGATTGTAGAAGCGAAAGAAGTATTAGGAATCACACTTCAAGAAATGCAGCATTTCTTATCATTAAAAGAACGCATGGAACAAAGACGAAATAGTGACAATCCACGTGACCGTGAAGTGATTCAAGAAATTAAGGATATGCTTGAGAACCAAGTGCAAACGCTGGATACAAAAATGAAACAAATGGAGCGCGTGAAAGCAGAATTAGAGAATAGTTTAGGGCGTGCACGTAAATTCTTGGAGGACACAAAAGGAGAGTAATGAATATGGAGAGCAAACAAAAATTGGGAAGATTGATTACAGTGCTGGCTACTTTTCTTGCCTTTTCAGGCATCGGAGTAGTTGATCCTATATTGCCGATTATCGCTGAGAAGATAGGGGCAACGCATTGGCAAGTGGAGATGTTATTTACAGCTTATATTTTAACGATGGCAATTATGATGCTACCGGCTGGTTTATTCGCAGCACGGTTTGGTGATAAGAGAATGATGACAATTGGTTTATCAATTGTAACTGTATTTGCTTTTATATGTGGTATATCACAAACGATTGCCCAGTTATCTCTTTTCCGTGCTGGCTGGGGGCTAGGTAATGCGATGTTTTTCGCAACAGCGATGACATTATTAATTGCTCTTAGTAAAGAAGTACATGAAGCGGTTGGTTTATATGAAGCTGCGATTGGTTTAGGGATGGCCGGTGGACCATTATTAGGAGGACTACTAGGTGGACATTCTTGGCGTTACCCATTTTTTGCGACAAGTCTTTTAATTTTATTAGCATTTATTCTTGTTTTCTTTTTTGTAAAAGAGCCGGAGCGAAAAGTACAGCGAAAAGCAGCTGGAGTGGGGGAGTTACTTAACCTTATTAAGTATAAACCGTTTATGCAAGGTGCAATTTCAGGTATGTTATATTATTACGGATTTTTCGTTGTATTAGCATATTCACCACTTATTATGCATTTATCGGCAATTCAGTTAGGTTTCGTATTTTGCGGTTGGGGACTTGCTTTAGCATATGGATCTGCAATATTAGCGCATAAATTAGAAGGGAAATATGAACCGAAAGCATTGTTACGATTTAGCTTACTTGTATTTGCAATTCTGCTAATCGCATTATTTTTTGTTAAAGTTATGTGGTTACAAATTGTTCTTATCGTCTTATCTGGATTAGCATCGGGACTAAATAACGCTTTATATACAAGCTATGTCATGGATATTTCACCTTATGAAAGATCTATTACGTCCGGTGTATACAATTTCGTTCGTTGGCTTGGCGGGGCAATTGCACCAATTTTATCAGGAATTATCGGCCATGCGATTTCACCGCAAAGTCCATTTTTAGTTGGGGGAATTGTTGTATTAGTTGGTTGTGTTATGATTTTGATTCCTGTTCGAGAAGGTTCTAAATTAGAATCAGAAACCCTTTCTTAAGAAAGGGTTTTCTTTGTTGTTAAATATAGTGTTTAAATAATATATGAATAAAAATACTTTTACCAAAATATATTTTCGGTATTTTTGTACTTTTAACTATACATTTTGTATGTTTTGTTTTATTTTTGTTAGGGGACATTAATGATGTCCCTATTATAAATTTGCAATGAAAGGCGTGATTGTACGATGGAACTATGGTTCACTGAAAAACAAACAAAACATTTTGGAATTACGGCGCGTATTAACCGCACATTACATACGGAGCAAACAGAATTTCAAAAGCTTGATATGGTTGAGACAGAAGAGTTCGGAAACATGCTTATTTTAGATGGCATGGTTATGACAACAGAGAAGGACGAGTTTGTGTATCACGAAATGGTGGCACACGTACCTTTATTTACACATCCAAACCCTGAGAACGTATTAGTTGTTGGCGGTGGTGATGGTGGTGTAATCCGTGAAGTATTAAAGCACCCAAGCGTAAAGAAAGCAACACTTGTTGAAATCGACGGTAAAGTAATCGAGTACTCTAAACAGTACTTACCATCAATTGCAGGTGCGTTAGATAACGAGCGTGTTGAAGTAAAAGTAGGAGACGGTTTCCTACACATCGCAGAAAGCGAAAATGAGTACGATGTAATTATGGTTGACTCTACAGAGCCAGTAGGCCCAGCAGTAAACTTATTTACAAAAGGATTCTACGCTGGAATTTCAAAAGCGTTAAAAGCAGATGGGATTTTCGTTGCTCAAACGGATAACCCTTGGTTTACACCAGAATTAATTTCAACTGTGTTTAAAGACGTAAAAGAAATCTTCCCAATTACACGTTTATACACAGCGAATATCCCAACATACCCAAGTGGAATGTGGACATTTACAATTGGATCTAAAGAATATGACCCATTAGAAGTAAGCGAAGAGCGTTTCCACGAAATCGAAACGAAATATTACACAAAAGAACTGCATAAAGCAGCATTCGTATTACCGAAGTTTGTTGGAGACTTAATTAAATAATAATTAAAAGCGGAAGCGGCTCGTTCAGAATGGGAGGGGGATGGAGCTTCAGACGTAGAGGCGTCTTTTGCCCTCGTAGGAAGAAGCGAAGCCACCGAGCGTTCTAGCCGCTGTAGCTGGACAAAAGAAAAGCGGAAGCAGCTCATTCAAGGTGTGCGATAGAACGGACATGCTAGCTGCTGACGCTATTATAATAAAATAATCTTCTATCGCTAAAAGAAGATTGAGGTAAATCGAGAAAGAGGAGTGTAGCACTCCAAATTTGAGAAATAATGAAAGGTTGGGATACCTTAAGTTCCACATAAGGAGGAAAAGAATATGCGTTTTGATGAAGCTTATTCAGGTAAAGTATTTATTAAAAGTCATCCAAGTTTTGAAGATGCAGAGGCAGTAATTTATGGGATGCCAATGGATTGGACAGTAAGTTACCGTCCAGGCTCTCGTTTTGGTCCTGCACGTATTCGTGAAGTATCGATTGGACTAGAAGAGTACAGTCCATATTTAGATCGTGAACTAGAAGATGTAAAATATTTTGATGCTGGTGATATTCCGCTACCATTCGGAAATCCACAACGCAGTATAGACATGATTGAAGAATATGTAACAAAACTATTAGATGCCGGTAAGTTTCCACTAGGTCTTGGCGGTGAGCACCTAGTGTCTTGGCCAATTTTTAAGGCAATGGCAAAAAAATATCCGGATTTAGCAATCATTCATATGGATGCTCATACTGATTTGCGTGAGTCATATGAAGGGGAGCCTTTATCTCACTCTACACCCATCCGTAAAGTGTGCGATTTAATTGGTCCGGAAAACGTATATTCTTTCGGAATTCGTTCTGGAATGAAAGAAGAATTCGAATGGGCAAAAGAAGTGGGCATGAACCTATACAAATTTGACGTATTAGAACCGTTGAAAGAAGTATTACCAAAGCTTGCAGGACGCCCAGTTTATGTCACAATTGACATTGACGTGTTAGATCCAGCACATGCTCCTGGAACAGGAACACTAGAAGCTGGTGGTATCACATCTAAAGAATTATTAGATTCCATCGTAGCAATTGCAAATTCAAATATAAAAGTAGTTGGAGCAGACTTAGTAGAAGTAGCTCCAGTCTATGATCATAGTGATCAAACACCAATCGCAGCAAGCAAATTCGTGCGGGAAATGCTTCTTGGTTGGGTGAAGTAAAAGCGGAGGCAGTTTGCTCAGAATCGCAGGTCATTGGAGCACTCGAACGAGAAGCGCTTTTGGCTTCGACCGAGAGTGTGAAATGGCCAGAGATTCTAGCTGGCGCAGCTGGATGAAGTAAAAGCGGAAGCGGCTCGTTCAGAATGGGAGGGGATGGAGCTTCTGACGTAGAGGTATTTTTGCCTCGTAGGAAGAAGCGAAGCCACCGAGCATTCTAGCCGCTGTAGCTGGATAAAGTAAAAGCGGAAGCCGGCTCGCAGCATCCATATATCGACGCTTCTGCAAAATTCGACATCCGTTTACAAAACGTATAAGAAAAAAGGAGCTAGTCCAACCTGATGGAACTAGCTCCTTTTTCTTATGCAACTTTTTCTTCCGAAGCGATTCCGCGAATTTCATCAGCGGAACGAATTGGATACTTACGGAAAATAATTGTTCCGATATAACCAATAATTGTGGTCACGATTCCACATAATATAGCTGCAATGGCTACTTTCATTACATCGTTGAACCCAAAGAGAACAAGGAGTCCTGGAATTGGTGATGCTGTACCGGGGGCATTGTTCACAAGTTGGAATAAGGATGTAATAATACCAGCAAGTGCACCACCCACGAAGTTTGTCGTATAGATTGGAATGGGATTTGCTGCTACGACATCGGCTTGTGTTAATGGTTCAATTGCTACAGCAATTGTATCTTTCTTTGAGCAGATCTTTAAACGTTTAAAGAAAATAAAATTCATTGGAGCAGAGGCTGCTACTGCAAGACTACCAATAGCCATTGGTAAACCTGTTAATCCAAGCATAGCAGTTAGCGCCATGGAGCTTAATGGAGATGTAGAAATAACTGTTATGAGTCCACCAAGCATAATTCCCATAATAATTGGGCTTTCTGTGGTTGCGATTGAAATAATAGAGCCGATTTTTCCAAGTGTAGCATTTACAACGGGGTCCATAAGCATAGCCATTCCGCGAGAAAGTGGTGCTGCAACGAATAAAATGGCAAGAAATTCTACACCAGCTGGCAATTTCTTTTCTAGAAATTTAACGACAAAGGCGCATACATATCCAGCAAAAAATCCTGGTAAAATACCAAATCCACTAGTGGCGATACCGATTAAAACAGCATATACAGGAGATACACCAATTGCGAGTGCTACTAAAATAGCAGCCGCGACACCGCTCATACTACCGGAAGCTTGTCCAACCGATTGTAAAAAGTTGTTATGAAACATTTCGCCGCCGATGTATCGATGAAATGCTTCAATAAGAAAGCTTGCGATTGCAGCATTAGCCAGGGCCCCCATTGCTTTCATTCCGTAAGGAGCACGAAAGCTAAACAGTGTAAAAAGAAAAAGTACAACGAGTAGTAGTGCTAAACCTTGCAAGATAGCCATTTGAAAAATGTCCCCTTTTTAATTTTGTTTATAAAAATTTGTATTATTCAATAATAATACAAAAGTTGTTTAAACGGAAAATTTTTTTATTGGGAAAATACTGCGAGCACTTTCCTTACAATAGTGTAAGGAAAGTGTAATACATTTCAATAGTATATAGTATGCCCTTATCTGTATAATACAGATATAAATATGTGACTGATAAGAATAAACAGGAGGCCATATATGAAATTGGTAATAAAAGTGTTAGTCGTCTTTGCCATTCTTTTAGGTGGTACGGCATATTATTTACAATCAAAAACAGAAGGTGTAGAGGCTTTTGTCGATAACTTCTTTTCAAATAAAGAAATACAAGATTATTACGCAGTTATAAATAAGGGTGAGAAAATAGACGATGAATATTTGTATACATTCAAAGGGTATACAGAGGATGGAAAGCAACAAACGATTAAAAAGATCATGAATCGTCAGCTAAATTCAGGTGCTTTTATAAAAATTTATGCTAAGGGCATGCAAGGAAAAGGCTGGGCTGAAATTTCAAAAGAAGAAATTCCAGAAAAAGCCTTAAAACAATTACAGAAAGTGTAAAAGGAGCGAATTGTTCGCTCCTTTTTTTAATGTTTTAAAATTGTAATCGATGTGTTTGTTTGAGTAGAAACAATTTCTACACGTCCGCCAATTGGGAAAGTGAAGATTGGAGTTGTATGACCAAAGTTGGCATTTGCAATTACAGGAATGTGGGAAAGCTCTTGTTTTGAATAAATCATTTCTTGAATATCTTCTATGACAGCTTCAGAACCTTTTTGTAGTCTTCCAATTACAATACCTTTTATATGTTCAAAATCTGGTTGTTGGATGAGAGAGTGTAAGTAACGATCAAAAGTCTTAACTGTAGCTTTTCCTGTAAGAGCATCTTCTTCTAAAAATAATATTTTATCTCGTAAGCTCGGCATATATGCTGTGCCTTGTAGTAAATTAAAGGTACTCATATTACCGCCAATAATTTCGCCAACTATTTCACCTTCATGTAAGGAAATATAACCTTCATTTTGGAAGAAAGTGCGATTTTCTTGGTCCATATACCAAGAGTCATCGCTCCACGTTTCAGCAGGTTGTATTTCTATTGGCTCTTCAGAAGTCATGCATTTTAAAAAGTAATCTATCGTATAATCGAGCCCTGTCTCCATTCCAAAAGAAGAAAAGTGAGGACCTGAATATGTAATAAGACCAGTCTTTGCATAAATTGCATTGCCTAGAGCTGTAATATCAGAATAACCACATAAAATTTTTGGATTGCTACGAATTAAGTCGTAATTTATATGGTTTAGTAGCCCATTGGAATTATATCCTCCAAGTGTTGTTAAGATTGCTTTTACATTGGAGTCTGCGAAAGCTTCATGGAGGTCTTGAACTCGAGAAGAAACGGAAGAAGAAGCAAAACGATCAATTTCTTCAGCGTTTTTTGAAAATGTAACACGAAATCCCATATCTACTATTCGTTTCATAGCAAGCTCACGATTATAATCTGAGACAATACTTAAACTACAAGAAGGTGAAATGACTCGAATTTCATCACCTTGTTTTAACTTTGGTGGTATCATTTGGAGCACTCCTTTTAATGAAAGAAAATTTAGATTTAAAAGACATTTTATCATAGGAGATAGATCTTTATAAATTGTTTTTTCGAAACAGGGTTTTCCTGATTTTTCAGCAGACAGACATAGGTTTTTTTTGATATGATAGGAAAAGTGATTTATTATAAAGTTTATTTAATATCTATAACATATTGAAAGGTGTGCAAGACGTGGAGAAACAACTTGCAGGCTTGCCAGTACACGTTCATTTCGTAACAGAAATCCGTGAAGGGGCACGAAAGGAGACCGTTGCTTTTGAGGCAAATGGTCAATACTATGTAAAAGGTCAAGGTACATATGTAACGTTTCAAGAGCCGAACGAACAAGGCGAAGTAAAGACAATCATTAAAATTCAAGGTGAACAAGTTCTCATTATGCGTTCAGGTGCTGTTTCTATGCGTCAGACGCATGCGAAAGGTGAATGGACAACTGGTACGTATACGAGTGAACTTGGTACGTTTGCATTGCAAACGAAAACTGATAACGTTCTTTTTAAATGGTCGGACGAGAAGAAAAAAGGACAACTCTTTTTAACGTACGCATTGCTTCTAAGTGAACAAGAAGCGGGCCGATATACAATTACGATTAATTTGAAGGAGGCAAAATAATGAACTCTTTAGAACAAGTAAAAGAATTGATTAAAGAAGAAATTAAAGCTGCCGTATTAAAAGCAGAGTTAGCAACAGAAGAACAAATTCCAAACGTTGTATTAGAATCTCCAAAAGATAAAACGCATGGTGATTTCTCTACAAACATGGCGATGCAGCTTGCACGCGTAGCAAAAAAAGCTCCTCGTATGATTGCAGAGGAATTAATTGCAAACTTCGATAAAGCAAAAGCTTCTATTGAAAAGATTGAAATTGCTGGTCCTGGTTTTATTAACTTCTATATGGATAATAGCTATTTAACAGACTTAATTCCGGTAATTGTTACAGCTGGCACGAATTATGGTGAAACAAACACTGGTAAAGGTGAAAAAGTACAAGTTGAGTTCGTATCTGCAAACCCAACAGGTGACCTTCACTTAGGACATGCACGTGGTGCGGCAGTAGGTGACACATTATGCAACGTATTAGCAAAAGCAGGATACGATGTATCTCGTGAATACTACATTAATGACGCTGGTAACCAAATTCATAATTTAGCGCTTTCTGTCGAAGCTCGTTACATGCAAGCATTAGGGCTAGAAAAAGAAATGCCAGAAGATGGATACCATGGTGCGGATATCATCGGAATCGGACAACGCTTAGCTGAAGAGTTTGGCGATCGTTATGCAAAAGCTGATGAGAAAGAAAGCTATGAATTCTACCGTGAGTACGGTTTGAAATACGAATTAGCAAAACTTCAAAAAGACTTAGAAAGCTTCCGTGTTAAGTTTGACGTATGGTTCTCTGAAACATCACTATACAAAAATGGAAAAATTGATCAAGCTCTTGCGGTATTAAAAGAGCGCGATGAAATATTTGAAGAAGACGGAGCAACTTGGTTCCGTTCTATGACTTATGGTGATGATAAAAACCGCGTATTAATTAAAAATGATGGTTCTTACACATACTTAACGCCAGATATCGCGTATCACCGTGATAAATTAGAGCGTGGATTTGATAAATTAATCAACATTTGGGGCGCTGACCACCACGGTTACATTCCTCGTATGAAAGCAGCGATTCAAGCGCTTGGTTACGATAAAGAGACGTTAGAAGTAGAAATCATCCAAATGGTACAACTATACCAAAACGGTGAAAAAGTAAAAATGAGTAAGCGTACAGGTAAAGCTGTTACACTTCGTGAGCTAATGGAAGAAGTAGGCGTGGACGCAATGCGTTACTTCTTTGCAATGCGCAGCGGTGACTCTCACTTAGACTTTGATATGGATTTAGCGGTATCAAAATCTAACGAAAACCCTGTATACTATGCACAATATGCTCATGCACGTGTATGCAGTATCCTTCGTCAAGGTGAAGAACTTGGATTAACTGCAGGTGGAGATATCAATTACAAACTTGTTGCTTCTGAAAAAGAAGTAGACTTACTGAAAAAACTGGGTGAATTCCCAGCAGCAGTTGCAGAAGCAGCGCAAAAACGTCTGCCACACCGCATTACAAACTATGCGTTTGAATTAGCAGCAGCGCTTCATAGCTTCTACAATGCAGAAAAAGTATTAAACCCAGATAACTTAGAATTAAGTAAAGCTCGTTACGACTTAATGCGTGCAGTACGCATTACACTTCAAAATGCATTAGCATTAGTTGGTGTATCTGCACCTGAGAAAATGTAATAGGCAAAAGAAAAGATGCTTATTTTTGTTTAAAAGTGATATACAGGTTGATAAAAAAACATCTGATCAGTCTATAGACTGATTAGATGGCAAAGAAAGCAGACCATCGAAAAGCCGTATGGGGGAGAACCTCACGTACGGCTTGATGAGGGGAAGCTGGGCAGAAAAAGAGATAGCAAAGCTATCTCTTTTTCTGTTTCAGTTTTCTACTCTAAATATATGTTATGGTGATGAAGTGAAAATAGAAAAACATCAATTAACTATTGATTTTTTAGAACAATTCTAGAATAATAGGTTGTCGGGGGTAAAATTATCAAAAAGCTATACATGTAGTATTAGTAGATGAAATGTTACCAGTAAATGGTGTGATTGTTATAAATGATATTGTTACAACTATGCCAAATACTAAACTAACACTTCATCTAACCGAGTATCTACACAATTAGTAATTAATCTTGAAAACTTCCAACCTAGTCAAAAACTAGGGATTTTATGTCTAAAATAGTACATATAGTCCAACTAAAGTTTTCATGATTTGATAAAAATAATGAAAGGATATAAATCTCTCGATTTTGATATTATCATCACTTATATATATAAATCTCTCGATATTAAAATGTAATGTCGCCCTAGAAAAGCTAACTCTTCTTAGCGAGTAAGTGAAATGTATGTATAAGTTCATTTTAATTCTTCGACATAGCCATAGATCCATTAGGCAAATTACTTTTTCTCGACACTCATTTATAGACTCCAAAAATGAAAAGGCTGAATTTCATATTTCTGCACGATTCACATGAAATTAGTTGCCCAGTACACTCTTTTTTATTTACCCCCAAATTCGTTCCACTGTATTCAGATTTGGAGAATATGACTTTTATCTTCATAGGCAAAATACTTCGTCCGGAGCATTTTTAATCATATAGCGTTTATATTGGAACATTTCTTGTCTGATTGTTTCGGTGTGTAGTTCAGTTGTGCAACGAAACATAAAACGTTTTAACATATGGCTAATTTCACTTCGACTCATGATGACAGAAAACGAAGACATATCTTCAATGACATCCTTTAGAATACGAGTATCCTAGCACGTTTCAAAGCCATAACTCTCTTCGGCTGGGGTGCTAAATTCGATTATACGCTGTACTTCTTGTTATTCTTTATGAGGATAATTATGGGGGTTGACCAAATGCATATTTGCTGTGAAGTAGCTCGTCTATACTTGCTCACACTAAAATTTTTTGCGTATGGAGCAATCGTTTGCGCTAGATATGAAGAAATTTAGGAAACTCTACGGCATAATAAGACGAATGACTGTCATGAGTTTTATCGTGAATGCTTGTTGAATTGTCTTCTCCTGACTCTGAAGTTGTTCTATGGCCCATTCATGTGTATTTGTAATTGGAATTCCTTTATCAAAGCTTGTCCTTTCCCTTATCTATTTTTGGTAAACAATATAGACCAGAAATAACACAGTTTAGACATGTGGGAGAAATTAGATGAATCTATATAAAAAGCAAATTTCAAGTTTCTAAACAATAGAAGAGTTGAAAAAAGAGAAAAAGATGATAATAGCTATCAAACATATTTAAATAAAATAGCTTAATGACATTGAATAATAGAATCTTTGTCATAGTATGTTTGTACCAGAATCTAGCAACATTTAATTTTATAGGGAGGATAACATAAAGCATGTATTTAAAAAGAATAACTTCGATTTTTTCGATTATAATGATTTTTATGTTTACTATAGGTCAGAGTTTTTTAGGTATAGTAGCAAATGCACAAGAGTTAAATACAGCAGGGTTTGTGGATAGTTTTCAGATTGGTAAAACAAATCTACAGACCACAGAACGGACTAAAGTAACTGTAAACTTCAGTGAAAAAAATGGACTTAGGCTGAAGCCTGGAGATACACTAACATTAACGCTGCCTCCAGAATTAAAAGGATTAGATAGAGAGTTTCTATTAGATGACTATGGTACTTGTAAAGTCACTGCAGGTACTGTGGTATGTACATTTAATGATAGAGTGAGTACACATCAAAATATTAAAGGGTATTTAAACTTTTACGTGGAAGCCGCTAATGTAGGAACGGATCAAAAGAAAGAGATTGAAACCAATTTCGGTACAAATGTAGATAAGCAATCTGTAACAATTACCGGCCCAAGCGGTGGTGGTGGTACAGATCCTGGAAAGCCACCGTTTTTTTATAAAACTGGTGATATGAACTCAGGTAAGGACAATGAAGTACGTTGGTTCTTGAATATAAACTTAAATAAAGAAGAGTTAAGTCGCGATATTGTTGTGACTGATAATTTACAGGAAGGTCAAACACTTAATAAGGATAGTTTCTATATAATTATTGATGATTATATAGGTCGTCGATCTTTAACTCTACAAGAGTTTGAAAAGCAACGTTACGGAACGATTACCTTTACTGGTGACAAATCATTTAAAGTTGTGCTTTATAAGGATAAAGCACGTCTTGCCTCCTTTTCGATTGGTTATACATCTACTATAACGGAAGCCGGAAAGAAGCAAGAGTTTTTTAAGAATGATTATACGATTGATTACCAAGTTCTGCACAAAGACCCAGTTACTGAATCGGGTAGTTACCCAGTCGAAAATATGACAGCTGGCGGTGGTGCTGAAGGTGACTTGCCTTCAAAAGGAACGCTAAAAATTGTTAAGTATCTTGAAGGGAATGAAGATAAATTCATACCGAATGTTTCATTTAAGTTGTATAAAGAGTCGGGTGAACAAGTTGGAGATGTATATACAACAGATGGGCAAGGTATAATCGAAATTCCTAATTTACAACCAGGTAAATATTATGTGCAAGAGGTTTCAGCTCCAGACTATGTTGATTTCGATCCTCAAGCAAAAGTAAGTTTCGAAGTTAAATCAGGTGTTGTAAATGGAGTTAAGTTGCCAATTCCAAATAAAGTGAAAACTACATCCATTGCAGGAACAAAAACATGGAAAGGCGATAATACGAAAGATCGTCCGAAAACAATTAAAGTCGACTTACTACAAAATGATAAAGTGATCGCAACGCAAGAAGTAACAGAAGCAAGCGGTTGGAAATATGAATTCAAAGATTTAGCGGCATATGATGCCGAAGGTAAGGCGTATAAGTATGAAGTAAAAGAACAACCGGTAGATGGATATCAAACAGAAGTAAATGGTTATGATATTACGAATACAAAAGTGGTACAAACAACAAAGGTAGAAGGAACGAAAACATGGAAAGACGATAACGCACCAGATCGTCCGAAGACGATCAAAGTAGAATTACTACAAAACGACCAAGTAATCGCAACACAAGAAGTAACAGCGGAAAAAGGTTGGAAGTATGAATTCAAAGATCTAGCGGTATACGACGCCGAAGGAAAAGCATATAAGTATGAAGTAAAAGAACAACCGGTAGATGGATATCAATCCGAAGTAAAAGGTTATGACATCACGAATACAAAAGTAAGCCAAACAAAAGTAGAAGGAACGAAGACATGGAAAGACGACAATGCGAAAGATCGTCCAGCAATGATCAAAGTAGACCTACTACAAAATGGTAAAGTGATTGCGACGCAAGAAGTAAGCGAAGCAACAGGTTGGAAATATGCGTTTACAGACTTAGCGGCATATGATGCCGAAGGTAAGACATATAAGTATGAAGTGAAAGAACAACCGGTAGATGGATATCAATCCGAAGTAAAAGGTTATGACATCACGAATACAAAAGTAAGCCAAACAAAAGTAGAAGGAACGAAGACATGGAAAGACGACAATGCGAAAGATCGTCCGGCAATGATCAAAGTAGACTTACTACAAAATGGCAAAGTGCTTGCGACACAAGAAGTAAGTGAA
>NZ_CM000745.1:4537485-4593569 GCF_000161455.1 Bacillus pseudomycoides DSM 12442 | reverse complement strand
CTTAGCGGCATATGATGCCGAAGGTAAGGCATATAAGTATGAAGTGAAAGAACAACCGGTAGATGGATATCAATCCGAAGTAAAAGGTTATGACATCACGAATACAAAAATCAAAGACGAAACAGGTGTAGATCCAAAAGATCCAAAAGATCCAAAAGATCCAGAAGATCCAGAAGATCCAAACACAAATAACGATTCAAAAGTTCCACCTACTGAAGAAAATGATAAGCCGACATCAATGCTTCCTAATACAGGAGGAATATCAGCGGAAATGATTTCAATCGTTGCAGGTATGATATTATTCGTTTTAGGTGGAATTCTATTCACTCGACAACGAATAAAATAATAAAAAAGCTTTAGATTATTGATTACACTGTAATCTGAGTAGCAGACAAATTAAAAAATTACTATTGATATTACTCCCTTTAGGTAGATATTCAAAAAAACTTCACGATAAAGTGAAGGGAAGAATGCAACCTGAAGGGGGTTTTTCTATGGCGAAATTAGAAATAGTATTTTGTGAAGCTTTGTTCTTGAATGGTGGCAGCAGTAGCTCCTGTCCAGCAAAAGTTAATACACCTACAAGAATCGTTTTTTTTAATAATAGAAATGCCTTCTTATCAAGTATAATCATTATTGTTATATTTGTTTATCGTTATATTTAGTATTATACATGATAATACCTTGAAATAAATATGCTTTTATGCATATTTATTTTATTTTTTTACAAAAAAGCCACCACTTTGGAGTGAGTGGCTTTGGTGATAATTAAGCAGCTTTCTGCCCTGTTTGTACCGCCGGTTTTTGCAGAACATCATAAACACCAGTGCCAATGACATCTAAAGCCATTTTCATACGTTCAGGTGAGATGTTTTCTAGAACGTTATCTTGCGGCGTATGGTATACCTTTTCAATATGATAGATGAGTGGATCCCAACTATCTACTCCCATCCAGATGAATAGAGCGGCAGGGATGCCAGCGTAAGCGAATGGCACATGGTCACTAGAACCAAACTTTCCTTGCAGAACAAGATCATTATTTAATTGTTTCCCAGCATTTAATGCTGCGTCTGTTACAAGATTCGTAGAACCATCTGGCGTCATTGCATATAAATTTTTTGCTTTATCATAGTTTGTAGCAACCATATCAGCATTAAAAACGCCTAGAATACGATCGCGTTCTTTTTGAGATAAGTTGTCAACGTAGTGCTCTGAACCAAGCAACCCCATTTCCTCTGAACCGAAAGCAATAAATTGGATTTCTTTGTCAGTTTCTACATTTTGAAATGCGCGAGCTAGTTCTAATACTAACCCTGTTCCAGAAGCGTTATCATTTGCTCCTGGTGCCCCAGCAACGCTGTCATAATGTGAACTTACAATAACAGCTTTCTCATTTCCAGTGCTCTTTTTCGGTTTCTTTTTCGCGATAACATTTAGAGATTGTAAGTTTGATTCATGTCGTGCTTTTAAAGAAAGGATTGTACTTCCCTTTTTTGCTAATTCTTCTTTGAAGGCATTACCTTGTGCATAAGCAAGACCAAATACAGGGATGGACTGTTTTTTCGTTAATCTTGGATTGAAAGTTTGGCCATAGTTGCCGCGGCCGCCAATTAGGCTATATAAGAGAACGCCTTTTGCACCCTTTGCAACGGCATTTTCTACTTGTTTGTTGTAGTCTGCTACTGTTGCACCTCTTTCAAATAAGACAATTTTTCCGTTTACTTCATTTGGAATCTCCTCTAATTTTGTCCCATTCGGCACAAAAATAAGAGGAGCGGTGACAGCCTCAGTAGAAATTAAAGCGTTTGGGGCGGCGCCTGCTTGCCAATTTTTTGAACGTGATAAAGGAGAATCAATAAATCCTACATATTGATCGGGTACAGCAAATGGCTGATATTCTACTTCATATCCCATTGACTGTAATTTCATCCCAACATAGCGAGAAGCCCATTTTTCTGATTGTGTTCCACCAGGGCGCGGGCCAATTGTTTCTGATAAAAAACGGACGTGTTCGATTGCACGGTTAGCATTAACTTGCCCTGTAATAGGTGGAGTTTTGATCGTTTCTGGCGGGGAATCAGCTTTTGCTTGTCCAATTGGAGCTAAGCTGACAGCGAGTGTTGCAGCAAGTAAAGAGCTTACTATTTTTTGTTTCAATGCTCTCTTCATATATTCCTCTCCTATTCTTCTATTCTATCTGACTGACAAAAGAAGACGGATAACGACTCTATTCTATCTCCTGTTTTTTGTATTTTCAATTAATTCAAGTTGAGAAATAAAAGTAGAATCATTTCATATGCATATATGCATATTTTTAGAGAGGATGTATGTGCTATTATTTTAGACAAAGGTTCGCTTTCTTGTTTTGAAAGCCCCTAAATTGCATGTCTAGTGTACCCAAGCTTTAGAATATGTAGAGAAAAAGAAATCTATGGTGAGATTTCTTTTTCTCATGCTTGAACCTTTTGAACATGATAATTGTCATGTTTCCACATTTCATGATAATTATCATTAGATGTAAGGCATCCATATGAAAAGAAGAGAAATCAGTGTGATTTCTCTTTTTTTTGTATAGAAAAAGGAATGCCACTTGCATTCCTTTTATCCCTTACAGTTCAGTTAAAATAATCGGCTCACCGCGTGTTACGACGACTGTATGTTCACATTGTGCAACAAGGCTTTTATCTGGTGTTACAAATGTCCAACCGTCATCGCCGCGTTCAATAATATGGTCAGCCTTCATAGAAATGAAAGGTTCTACAGCGATAACAAGACCATCTTTAAGAAGTGCATTATCCATTGGATCGTAGTAGCTTAGAATGTGATTTGGTGCTTCGTGTAAGCTAAGACCGATGCCATGCCCTGTTAAGTTTTGGATAACGGCATAGCCATTTTTATGAGCAAAGTTAGAAACTGCACGACCGATTTGGTTTTGTTTCGAACCAGCTTTTACTTTTTTCATTGCTGCCCAAAATGCATCTACTGCTGCTTGGCAAAGTTTTTCTTTTTCTTCATCTTGCCCAAGAACAAAAGAGATACCTGTATCTGCATAATAACCGTCAAGTGCCGCAGATACATCAACATTTACTAAGTCGCCTTCTTTTAATACTTGATCTTTTGGAATACCGTGTGCAACTTCTTCATTTACACTAATACAAGTTACACCTGGGAAATCATATTCTTTTTCAGGTGCAGAAATAGCACCGTGCTCATCTAATACTTTTTTACCGATCAAATCAAGCTCTTTCGTTGTCATACCTGGCTTTGCTTGTTTTTTCATCTCTTCGCGTGCAAGCGCAACAACGCGGCCGATTTTTCGTAAACCTTTTAAATCCTTCTCATTACGGATGATCATAAAAAAAACCACTGTCCTTCCTCGAATATATATCTTACACGATTGTATCATGTTTATTTTTGTCCTGCTACTGGCGTACGGTTAGTATACTTTTTAAGGAGCTTTGATGAGTTTCATAGGAACTTCATGACAATTGTCATATTCATATCATGACGTATTTTACTGTTTTCCAGCTCTTCCAATTTATACAATGTAAATATAAGGAACAGTGGAGGTGGCAAGATGGAAAAGATTATTGAAGTAAATGGTGTTTCAAAAACATTTAAACATAAAAAGGCTGTAAATAACGTTTCATTTCATGTAGAGAAGGGGCAGATTGTTGCACTTCTTGGGCCAAACGGTGCAGGGAAAACAACAACAATCTCAATGATGCTTGGATTAAAGGATCCATCAGAAGGAAGTGTTTCTATATTTGGAAAGAGTCCCAAGCAGCGAGCAGTTCGTAATCGCCTCGGTGCAATGCTACAAGAGGTGAGTGTTATCGATAGTATATCAGTGGAGGAAGCAATTGATCTATTTCGCAGCTATTATACGAATCCAGTTGCAAAAGAAACATTACTTCAGTTATCAAATTTAGAATCGGAAAAAAGGCAGCGTTGTGAAAAATTATCAGGTGGTCAAAAAAGAAGATTAAACTTTGCACTCGCACTTGCTGGAAACCCAGATTTATTATTTTTAGATGAACCGACTGTAGGAATGGACATTACATCTAGAAAGGCTTTCTGGGAAACGATTCGAAAGCTAGCGAGTGAAGGGAAAACGATTATTTTGACAACGCATTATTTAGAAGAAGCAGATGCGTTAGCAGATCGAATTTTACTATTTGCAAACGGAGAAATCATTGCTGATGGAACTCCAGAGGAAATGAAAGCAACGATTTCTCGAAAAACCATTTCATTTTACACAAAAGAAAAAATTCCAACAGACTTGCTGAAGGGGTTACCGCATGTTACAGCAGTACAGTTTCATGAACCGCGTGTTATTCTCACAACAGATGATACGGATGCTACGTTGCAAGCAATTTATAAAGAGAATTTACCTGTTACAGATATCTCAGTTGAACGAGGAAGTCTTGATGAAGCGTTTGAACAGTTTGTCGCAAATCAGAAGGAGGGAATTGTATGAAAGCCTTATGGATGCAATGTAAAATAGAAATCTTACGTACGTTTCGCAATAAATTATTTATCTTTTTCTCATTATTAATGCCAGTTCTGTTTTATTACATTTTTACAAATGTCATTCAAGTACCGCAGAACGGAGATGCTTGGAAAGCGCACTATTTAATTTCGATGGCTACTTTCAGTATTGTAGGAACAGCACTTTTTAGCTTTGGTGTGAGACTTTCTCAAGAAAAAGGGCAGGGATGGACACATCTTTTGAAAATTACACCACTTCCAGAGGGAGCATATTTAACAGCTAAAATTATTTCTCAAACAGTGGTAAATGCTTTTTCAATACTTGTGATCTTTATTGCAGGTATGCTAATCAATAACGTGGAATTAACGATCGGGCAATGGATTGGTGCTGGATTATGGCTATTAATAGGTGTGACGCCGTTTTTAGCACTTGGAACGATTGTAGGTTCAATTAAGAAAGCAGATGCAGCTTCTGGTCTCGCAAACATTTTAAATATGAGTTTAGCAGTACTAGGCGGTTTATGGATGCCGATTGAAGTGTTTCCGAAAGTGCTAAGAACAATTGGAGAGTGGACACCAACATATCACTTCGGAAGCGGGGCATGGGATATTGTAGCGGGGAAATCTATAGGATGGGAGAATATCGCGATTTTAGGAGGTTATTTCCTTATATTTGTTGTAATATCAATATATATAAGAAAAAGACAGGAAGCGGTATAACATGATAGAGAAGAAGTTTGAGATTTTTCCGAAACATATGGGATTCTTCCCGTATATATGGCTTGTATATTTAGCGTTTCCAATCTACACATTACTACAAGAAACTGGTTGGAAACTATTGTTAGGAAGCGGTATGCTAGTAATCTTTGTTTTGGCATACCGACAACTTTATTTTGTGCAAAAGACATTTATGATGTGGGCATGTATACAAATGATCATCGCATTTGTGTTAGGTTTTTTTTATAATCCATATCTTATTTATTTAGGCTTTTTTACTGCAAATGCAATAGCATTTGCACCTACAAAGAAATCATTCCGAATACTATTTTCTTTATTAGTACTAACCGTTATCACATTCATATTTGTATACAGAAATGATTTTTCGTTGACATCTTTTTTAGGTGCTGTACCAATGTTTATTATGATGCTTCTGATGCCTTTTGCTATGCGTAGTTTTAATCAAAAAAAGGTGTTAAGGAACCAGTTAAGTGAAGCAAACGAACAAATTAAAGATCTAGTAAAACGTGAAGAACGTCAGCGAATCGCCAGAGACCTTCACGATACTTTAGGACATACGTTATCCCTCATTACTTTAAAAAGCCAGCTTGTTGAGAAGCTGATTGTAAAAAAACCAGAGCGTGCAAGTATAGAAGCGAAGGAGATTACGCAAACATCGCGCACAGCCTTAAAGCAATTGCGTGAATTGATTTCCGATATGCGGATGATTACTGTGGAAGAAGAGCTTGAGCAAATAAAGGCTATCCTGCAAGCTGCTAATATTTCACTAGAGGTAAAGCAGAAAGCAAGTTCTGGTGCATTATCACCACTTGAGCAAAATATTGTAGGTATGTGCTTGCGAGAAGCGGTAACGAACGTTGTAAAGCATAGTAAGGCGACGGAATGTATGGTTTCCTTATTTGAAACGCAAGGAGAACTGATTTTGCAGGTGAAAGATAATGGAGTAGGATTACAAGCACAAAGTCATGATGGGAATGGCATTTTAGGTATGAAAGAACGGCTTGCACTTATTGATGGAGCACTTGAACTAGATGAAACGCATCCTGGGACGATGTTAACGGTGAAGGTTCCAATTGTAATTAGGACAGGAAAAGATGAGGTGAGAGCATGATTAGAATCATCATTGCTGAGGATCAACGAATGCTTAGGGGAGCGCTCGGAGCTCTGCTTGATTTAGAAGACGACATTGAAGTGGTAGGGCAGGCGGAGAATGGTGAAGAAGCTTTAAAATTAATTGAAAAGTTGCAGCCAGATATAAGTATTATGGATATTGAAATGCCGATTCAAAGTGGTTTAGATGTTGCAGAGGAATTGCAAAAGAAAAAATTACTATGCAAAGTAATGATTTTAACAACATTCGCACGTCCAGGTTATTTTGAAAGAGCAATGAAAGCAGGAGTTCATGGATATTTATTAAAGGATAGCCCAAGTGAAGATTTAGCGGCAGCGATTCGCAATGTGATGCAAGGGAAACGAGAGATTTCCCCTGAATTAATGTTTGGACTATGGCAAGAGCAAAATCCGTTATCAGATCGTGAGAAAGAAGTACTTTTGTTAGCGAAAGAAGGAAAAACAGCAAATGAAATTGCCAAGACACTGTATCTTTCATCTGGTACTGTACGGAATTATATTTCAGATGTGTTAACAAAATTAAATGCGAAAAACCGAATTGAAGCAATTGCGATTGCGGAAGAAAAGGGCTGGATATGAAAAAAGATGTTTACCGGTTATAGTGGTAAACATCTTTTTATTCTTTTTTTTGAACCTCTATCACTAAAATGTAAAGTCTGTGACATAATATAGATTTTACTTCATTTTTCGACAAAAAATTTGTTATAGTAAGATTAGGTTGCTGTTCTAGATTTTGGGTAACTTTACCACTAATTGTCTTAATTACCCCATGTTTATCTACTTGAGCAATGATGTCTTGGTCATATATTTCATCATTTTTATATGATTGGGAAAGACATACTTCGGTTTGATTTTCTTGTAGGTTGAAATTCAACATCTTTTCAGTGGTAACTTGTTTTTGTTACGCGTTAACCGCTTGTACTTCATCTTTTAAGTATTTTTAGCAATATTTCCTATTGTTACGTTTTGTGGTTCAGTTTATTTACTAATTATCAAGCTAGGTTGAGTAACTTCAATGTTCACTTCATTGTTATTAATTTTTGGGGCACGATAATTGCTGCTACATGATAAGGGATAGAATAGAACAGAAGTAAGGAATATACTAGCAACTTTTATATTATTCATCTCTAACATTTGGAGTCTTGTATGTGTATAAGATGATTTATAAGAAAAGTGTGCTAAATGATATATATTATGCAATATTTCATGTTTAAAAGTGCCGGAAAACTATTATTGTAGTGGTATGACAACTTGAAAAGTTAGATTTCTGTAATGGGATGGTGAGCTATTATGCACGCAGAAAAGCTGGGAGCTGAAATAAAGAAAATTAGAATGTTAAGAGGTTTAACACAAAAGCAGTTGTCTGAGAATATATGTCATCAATCAGAGGTAAGCAGGATTGAGTCAGGAACGGTATATCCAAGTATGGATATACTGCAAGGGATTGCAGCAAAGCTAAGGGTTCCCATTATTCATTTTTATGAGGTTCTTCTTTATTCTGACCTCGAAAGAAAGAAAAAGTTTAAGAATCAAATTCAATTATTGTGTAAGAAGAAGCAGTATGATGAAATTCATAAAATTGTTTCAGAGGAGTTAAAGAAAGAAGAATGTCATCCTGAATTTAAGCAATTTCTTCTATGGTATTATCATTTATCTTCTTATGCTTTAAAGAAAGTCAATTTTGAATACTGCATCTCAGAGCTGAAAAATATAATCCATCGGCAATATGGTGGGGTAGATGTGTTTCAAAATTTATATATCGAAAATTCGATTGCTATTATTTATGCAGAAAATAACCATTTAGAAAAAGCTATTACATTATTTCAAGATATTTTACAACAGCTGGAGTCATTGCAGAGTGATCAAGATTTTGTTGTTAAGGTTCGATATAATTATGCGAAAGCTTTATGTTTAAATAATGAATATGCAAAGTCGCTTCAGCAAGTAGATAAAGCAATTGAAACGTCGCGACTTATTGGGAGTATGCAGCTTCTTGGGCAACTGTATTATCAAAAGGGAGAGTGCTTAGAGAAATTAATTTATCCACCAAGTGAAATTACAGTTGTTTATGAAAAGGCTTTATTCTTTTTTGATTTACTAGATTTACATTCTAACAAAGAGATATTATTAGCAAAAATGGGATTAGCTGATCGTAATGAACAGACAATATTCTCTAGCTAATTAAATTGATCCCGCTATTCGTGGACAGTAATTCCCCCACTTCAAGATTAAAAGAGAAAAGAGGAAGATAGGTGGACGATAACTGCCCGTAAAAGCCCAGTCGGTGAGGGCTAACAATCAGTGCGGAATGAAGAGTACTCCCACTGATGGAAGTTTCATTTTATATTTTTAAATAATGAAACCATAAGAGAATATGCATAATTGCATTTTTAAAAGAAATTATTTCATGATATATTTAGAGAAAATAGAGCATAGGGTGATGAGTGATGAAAAAAATTCTTGCATGCGGTTTAATGGCAATGGCAATGCTAGCTGGTATTGCATTCGGAGTGAGTCAAGATCACGCATTAACAAATCAACAGGAACAAGTACAATTAGCTTCAGATATACCATTTGAACATTAAGATAAAAAAAGAACCCAAGTGAGGGTTCTTTATTTTTGTTAGGGATAAAAGTGTTAGATAATTCAAAGCTCTTGAATGTAGTCAAAGGTTTAGGTATGTAAGAATGATTATTATTCCTTGCTCTTAACACCTTCGGCAATTACACCAAAGAGAAGAGAATCGTGAAACAGCGTTACAATTACCATTGTAACGCTGCACCGCTTATTCGTCTCACCCCTCTTATAGAAGCAAGTTCATCTACGAACTGAAAAAGTGCTAAATCTTTTTGTTTACTCTCAATCATAATATCGAAATCTTGATTTAGTTCTCTCATGATGTGTAAAAAGGGTTTTATAAATGTAGCATCAATATAATTAGCGTGTGACCTGAATTCCTTCTCTGATTTTGGTGAAGAAATATGAACCTTAGGAATGGTATTTGTATGATCCCACGTTTTGAAAATAGCTGGTAGCAGTGCTTCTAACGGTTCATCACAAAGATTTGCCATGTGATGATGATAATCAAATATAAAAGGGATTCTTTCTAGCTTACAAACGGCTAATGTTTCAGAAGCTGTATATGTTTTATCATCATTTTCAAGTGTCATTTGCTGCTTGATATGAGGGGGGAGCTTTTTTAAGTTTTCATGAAAGCGTAGTAAAGCTTTCTCTTTGTTGCCGTATGCACCTCCAATATGGATATTAATGTAGGAAGAGTCTGCTAATCCCATTGCATCTAATACGTTATAGTGATATGTCATATCTAAAACCGCATTATCTGTAATATGAGGTTTTTCACTTGTAAATAATGTGAACTGGTTTGGATGAAAGCTGACTCGTAAGTTATGCTCTCGAATTAATTTCCCCATCTTACGCCAAAAGGGTGTAAATATATCGATATAATCAAAATCAACTTCAGGATGGGTTGCGAGTGGGACGATAGAAGATGATAATCGGTATAATGGAATTTCATGTGCGATATTGTAATGCAGGGTACGTAATGTATGCATAAGGTTTTGCATTGTAATATTATATAATTTTTCTTCTCGTTCCTGTTTACCAAGCTTTTTCCACGTTGTAAATGTCATTGTTTTAGCAGGGGAGCAGTCCCACAAAGCGACTGCATGTGAGACATACCCAAAGCGCATAATCATCTGTCCTACCCCCGTTATTTATTATTTAATTATAAAAGTTTCATTTCATAAGAAAAACGCTAGTAACGTCCCAATCCATTCTTTTCCTTTATCGACAAGGGAGAGAGAGGAAACATCTTTCCAAGTAAGCAATGTAGACCCCTCAATATCTTTGCTAATGTGCACCTTAATTTCTTGTATAAAAGCTGAGTCATACAGGAGACAATTTATTTCATGATTGACATATAAACTCCTCATATCAAAATTAGCTGTTCCGATATCACAAATATGATTATCTACCATAATAATTTTCGCGTGAAAAAATCCTTGTTGAAATTCATAAATATGACACCCTGCCCTCATCAATTTCCGGCAGTATGGTAATTTAGCTTCGCGAACGAGTGGGTGATCTGCTTTTTTAGGAACGAGAATCGTAATGCGAACACCTCGTTTTTTTGCTTGTAATAATGCATTCATTACTATTTTTCCCGGAATGAAATAGGGTGTCCCAATATATAATTCCTCTTTTGCACTTTCAATAAGTGATACAAATGTTTCCTGTAAATAGGCACCGTCTGTTGGGATAAAGCGGTGTAGCATAGGGCCTGGAAACTGTTTGGGAAAAAATGATGCTTCTTCTAATAAATCTTCATTTGTATCATCGCGCCAATCGTGCAAAAATTGTTTTTGTAAATCTTGTACGCCTTCGCCAGTCAGGCGTAAATGATAATCACGCCAAAGGCCCAATTCAGGATCATGCCCCAAATATTCTTCTCCGATGTTGAAACCTCCAATATAGCCAATTTTCCCATCGATAATCGTAATTTTTCTATGATTTCTTTGGTTTGCAGAAAAAAAGAGAAAAGGGATCTTGATTTTATGGCAATATGAAAAAGATACACCATGTTGCCTGAGTGAGCGAATGGCTTCATCTGATAAACGATGGCTTCCTATACGATCGAGAAGGAGGCGTACTTCTATACCTTGTTTGGCTTTTTCAGTGAGAAGCTGTAAAAAGGTTTGACTAATTTCATCATTTTTGACAATGAAAAATAAAATATGTATATGATGCTTTGCCCCCTTTATATCCAGAAATAAATCATTGTATAAATTTGTTCCCCATGTATACAATTTAAAATTGCTACGTCGTAAGGGAAAGGGGCGGGACTTTATTTTTTTTAAATGATGTTTTCTTCCAAGTAAAAAGTCGAGTGAGACCCATATGACTAAGCATATTAGTAAGAGAGATAAAAAGACCATTATCAAATTACCTCCTGAGAATTCATTCTTATAGTTTCACCTAAATAAACAGCTTTATGAAAAAATGTTGTGTTGTATAACAAAAAACTGTTGACTGAATGCTCACTCATTATATAATGGGGATAGGGGATATAATTCAGAAAATTATTTATTTTCGAAGATTCTAAAAGAAAGAGGGCTTACAAAGAGAGGGGTATCATAAAAATGAATAGTTTACTGATCATTAATTGGCTGGCTGCCATTGCTGTTATTGCTTATGCTGGATATTTGTTTGTATATTTGATACGAACAAGGATGGCCTACATACAGTTAGGAAAAAAAGTAGAATTTGATCGCCGCTTTAAAGAGAGGTGGGATATTCTTAAGGTTAACGTTTTCGGTCAAAAAAAATTGCTGAAAGATAAGAAAAGCGGTATCATGCACGTTATGTTTTTTTACGGATTTATTCTTGTCCAATTTGGAGCAATTGACTTCGTTTGGAAAGGATTAGCACCAGGATCACATCTTCCACTTGGACCACTATACCCTGCATTTACATTCTTCCAGGAAATTATCACACTTATGATTTTAATCGCAGTTTTTTGGGCTTTTCATAGAAGATACGTTGAAAAACTTGTTCGTTTAAAACGTAATTTTAAATCAGGCCTTGTTCTTATTTTTATCGGAGGCTTAATGCTTTCTGTACTAATTGGTAACGGAATGGGCATTATATGGCACGGCGAAGAGCTTTCGTGGAGCGAACCAATCGCTTCTGGAATCGCTTACGTTTTCTCAGGAATAAATGAAACCGCAGCTATTTCTGTGTTCTATTTCTCTTGGTGGGTGCATCTACTTATTTTGTTAACGTTTTTAGTTTATGTACCACAATCAAAACACGCACATTTAATTGCCGGACCTGCTAATGTATTCTTTACTCGCCTTTCTAATCCAGGGAAACTTGAAAAAATTGATTTTGAAGATGAGACACAAGAAACATTCGGCGTTGGGAAAATTGAGGATTTCAAACAGACGCAGCTTATTGATTTATACGCTTGTGTAGAGTGCGGGCGCTGTACAAATATGTGCCCAGCAACAGGAACGGGTAAAATGTTGTCACCAATGGATTTAATTTTAAAACTTCGCGATCACTTAACGGATAAGGGGGCAGCGGTAACATCACGGGCTCCATGGGTTCCTGCGGTTGCGTTTAACAATACACAAGGAAATCAGTTAGCGATGATGGCAGCAGGGCAAGGGCAACAAGAATCGGCTGCTACAGCACTTGCTTATGATCCAAGTTTAATCGGAGACGTCATTACAGAAGAAGAGATTTGGGCATGTACAACGTGCCGTAACTGTGAAGATCAATGCCCAGTTATGAATGAACACGTTGACAAAGTTATTGATTTACGTCGTTATCTCGTTTTAACAGAAGGAAAAATGGATCCAGAAGCGCAGCGTGCGATGACAAATATTGAGCGCCAGGGGAATCCATGGGGGCTGAACCGTAAAGAGCGTGAAACGTGGCGCCAAGGCGATGATGAAGTAACCGTTCCAACTGTGAAAGAGAAAACAAAGGCTGGCGAAGAGTTCGAATATTTATTCTGGGTAGGATCAATGGGATCTTATGATAACCGCAGTCAGAAAATTGCGATATCATTTGCGAAGCTAATGAATAAAGCGGGCATTTCCTTTGCGATTCTTGGTAATAAAGAAAAGAACTCGGGAGATACGCCGCGCCGCCTTGGAAACGAATTTGTATTCCAAGAGATGGCCACAAAGAACATTGAAGAATTTGAAAAAGCAGGCGTGAAGAAAATCGTTACGATTGATCCGCATGCCTATAACACATTTAAAAATGAGTATCCAGACTTTGGCCTACAAGCAGAAGTCTATCACCATACAGAATTATTAGCACAGTGGGTGAAAGAAGGACGATTAGAGCCGGTTCACCGTATTGAAGAGACGATTACGTATCATGACTCCTGTTATTTAGGAAGATACAACGACGTATATGAAGCACCGCGCAGTATTTTAAAAGCAATTCCAGGTGTGAAAGTTGTTGAAATGGAGCGTAATCGTGAAACAGGCATGTGCTGCGGTGCAGGCGGCGGACTTATGTGGATGGAAGAAACAACAGGTTCGCGCATTAACGTTGCACGTACAGAACAAGCACTTGCTGTGAAACCGTCAATCATTGGTACGGGATGCCCGTACTGCCTAACGATGATTAGTGACGGTACGAAAGCAAAAGAAGTAGAAGAGCAAGTTCAGACACTTGATGTAACAGAGATTTTAGAACGCTCTGTAATTGGGTCTAAAAAAGAAGTTATGTAATAAGTAAGAATCCATACAACTTTAGAAAGAGGTGCAAGATTTGCACCTCTTCTCAGCGTAGGAGTATCGAGCGGGCGCTCAGCGCCGAAAAAAGAAATGGGGGGAATAAACGTGGTAAGAACAGTTATTTTAAGTGCTGCAAGAACACCGGTTGGAAAGTTTGGGGGATCTTTAAAGGATGTAAAAGCAACGGAACTTGGGGGAATTGCGATTAAAGCTGCGCTTGAGCGAGCGGATGTTGCTGCAAATGATGTTGAAGAAGTTATATTCGGAGCGGTGATTCAAGGAGGACAGGGGCAAATTCCTTCGCGCCAAGCGGCGAGAGAAGCTGGACTTCCTTGGGAAACTCGTACAGAAACAGTGAATAAAGTTTGTGCATCTGGTCTTCGTGCTGTAACAATGGCTGATCAAATTATTCGTACTGGAGATCAAACGCTTATTGTAGCAGGCGGAATGGAATCGATGAGCAATAGTCCTTATATTTTACAAGGTGCACGATGGGGATACCGGATGGGACATAATCAAGTTGCCGATCTAAATGTAGTAGATGGCTTAACGTGTTCATTTTCTGGCGTACATATGGGTGTGTATGGCGGAGAAGTCGCGAAGGAGGACGGAATCTCTCGCGAAGCGCAAGATGAATGGGCATATCGCAGTCATCAGCGTGCAGTTTCTGCGCAGAAGGAAGGTCGATTTGAAGAGGAAATCGTACCAGTATCTGTACCGCAGCGAAAAGGTGAGCCGATTGTTGTTACAAAAGATGAAGCGCCGCGCGAAGATACAACAGTTGAAAAGCTAGCAAAGCTAAAGCCTGTATTTGATAAAACAGCGGCAGTAACGGCTGGAAATGCACCAGGGTTAAATGATGGCGGCGCTGCGCTTGTATTAATGAGCGAGGACAGAGCGCAGCAAGAAGGAAGAAAACCGTTAGCGACGATTTTAGCACATACAGCAATTGCGGTAGAAGCGAAAGATTTCCCAAGAACACCAGGGTATGCGATTAATGAGCTTTTGAAGAAAACAGGTAAGACAGTGGATGAGATTGACTTATTTGAGATTAACGAAGCCTTTGCAGCAGTTGCAATTGCGAGTGCAAATATTGCAGGAATTGATCCGGAAAAAATTAACGTAAACGGTGGCGCGGTTGCGATGGGACATCCAATTGGAGCAAGCGGGGCACGGATTATTGTAACGCTTATTCATGCACTGAAGCAACGCGGCGGCGGCATTGGAATTGCATCGATTTGCAGCGGCGGTGGCCAAGGCGACGCGATTATGATTGAAGTTCATTAATAAAAAGGGGGAGAAAAAATGAGTGTGCAAAAAATTGTTGTAATCGGTGCGGGGCAAATGGGTTCAGGTATTGCACAAGTATGTGCGATGGCAGGATATGACGTATATATGCAGGATTTGAAACAAGAGCAATTAGATCGGGGATTATCCATTATTACAAAAAACTTAGCACGCCAAGTAGAAAAAGGACGCATGGATGAAGAGTCAAAGGAAGCAACTTTAAATCGTCTTACAGCGACGCTTGAATTAAATTGTGTAAAAGAAGCAGATCTTGTTATTGAGGCAGCCGTTGAGAAAATGGATATTAAAAAGAAAATTTTCGCAAATTTAGATGAAATTGCACCAGAACATGCGATTTTGGCGACAAATACATCGTCTTTACCAATTACAGAAATTGCAGCGGTAACGAAAAGACCAGAGAAAGTAATTGGGATGCACTTTATGAATCCAGTTCCGGTTATGAAGCTTGTTGAAATCATTCGGGGTCTTGCAACAGATGATGCAGTATACGAAACAATCGAAGACATTACAAAGAAAATCGGAAAAGTACCAGTTGAAGTAAACGATTTCCCTGGATTTGTTTCCAACCGTATTTTATTACCGATGATTAATGAAGCGATTTATACGCTATATGAAGGCGTCGCAACAAAAGAAGCAATTGATGAAGTGATGAAGCTTGGTATGAATCATCCAATGGGGCCGTTAACATTAGCAGATTTTATTGGTCTAGATACGTGTTTATACATTATGGAGGTTCTGCATGAAGGACTAGGAGATAGTAAGTATCGCCCATGTCCGTTATTACGTAAATATGTAAATGCTGGTTGGTTAGGTCGAAAAACAGGTCGTGGTTTCTACGTATACGAATAGAAAGCAAGGGTAGGTCTCCCTCTTTTTTACAAAGTAGTGGTCTTACCAGGTGGTTGAAAAAAGATATATCGCAAATGGGGGCGGGGCATATGAATTTTCGTTTTACAGAAGAGCAGCAGATGATGAGGAAAATGGTTCGAGATTTTGCACAAAAGGAAATCGCTCCCTTTGTTCCAGAGATGGAACAAGGGGTGTTTCCTAGAGAGATTTTGAAGAAAATGGGTGAACTTGGACTTATGGGGATTCCAGCACCAGCGAAATATGGCGGTGTGGAAATGGATTTCATTTCTTACATTTTAGCTATTGAGGAATTATCAAAGGTGAGCGCGACAATTGGTGTTATTTTGGCGGTACACACATCGGTTGGAACAAACCCAATTTTATATTTTGGAACAGAAGAACAAAAGCAAAAATATGTTTCTAAACTAGCGACGGGTGAATATTTAGGTGCATTTGCTTTAACTGAGCCAAATGCGGGATCAGATGCAGGTAGCTTAAAATCAAGAGCCGTAAAGCAAGGTGATCACTATGTCATTAACGGTTCGAAAGTATTTATTACAAACGGTGGCGAGGCGGATACATATATCGTGTTTGCTTCTACGAATCCAGATGCAGGAAAGAGCGGAATTTCTGCGTTTATTGTAGAGAAAGATACACCAGGCTTAATCGTTGGAAAAGACGAACATAAGATGGGACTGCTTGGTTCTCGTACAGTGCAATTAACATTTGAAGATATGAAAGTACCAGTAGAAAACCTGCTCGGTGAAGAAGGACAAGGTTTTAAAGTAGCGATGGCGAATTTAGATGTTGGTCGCATTGGTATTGGAGCACAGGCACTTGGCATCGCCGAGGCAGCGCTAGCATGTGCAGTGGATTATGCGAAGGAGCGTCAGCAATTTGGAAAGCCAATTGCCGCGCAGCAAGGACTGGGCTTTAAACTGGCGGATATGGCTACGAGCGTAGAAGCTGCGAGGTTACTTGTATATAGAGCGGCATCGCTTAGGGCACAGGGACTTCCTTGCGGGAAGGAAGCATCTATCGCAAAGCTGTTTGCTTCGAAAACAGCGGTCGATGTCGCAATTGAAGCGGTACAAGTATTTGGCGGTTACGGCTATACGAAAGATTATCCAGTTGAGCGATTTTTCCGTGATGCAAAAATTTGTGAGATTTATGAAGGAACGAGTGAAATACAGCGGCTTGTTATTAGCCGAGCATTATAAAGAGAAGAGAGAGTGAGGGGAAGGAACATGGATTTTAAATTATCAGAAGAGCATGAAATGATACGAAAAATGGTTCGAGATTTTGCGAGAAATGAAGTGGCGCCGACGGCAGCGGAGCGAGATGAAGAAGAACGATTTGACCGCGCTTTATTTGACCAAATGGCGGACCTTGGTTTAACAGGAATTCCATGGCCTGAAGAATACGGCGGGATTGGAAGCGATTACTTAGCGTATGTGATTGCTGTAGAAGAGTTATCTCGTGTTTGCGCTTCGACAGGTGTCACGTTATCTGCTCATACTTCGCTTGCTGGTTGGCCCATTTTTAAATTTGGAACAGAGGAACAAAAACAAAAGTTTTTACGCCCGATGGCGGAAGGGAAGAAAATTGGTGCATATGGTTTAACAGAGCCAGGTTCTGGTTCAGATGCAGGCGGAATGAGAACGACAGCGAAGCGAGATGGCGATCACTACATTTTAAATGGTTCTAAGATTTTTATTACAAATGGCGGCATTGCTGATATTTATGTTGTCTTTGCATTGACTGATCCAGAATCAAAGCAGCGCGGCACAAGTGCATTCATTGTAGAAAGCGATGCGCTAGGATTTTCAGTTGGTAAGAAAGAGAGCAAGCTTGGGATCCGCTCTTCACCAACAACAGAAATCATGTTTGAAGACTGCCGTATTCCTGCTGAAAATTTACTTGGCGAAGAAGGACAAGGGTTCAAAATTGCAATGCAGACGCTAGACGGTGGTCGTAACGGTATTGCGGCGCAAGCTGTTGGTATTGCGCAAGGAGCTTTAGATGCTTCTGTGGAGTATGCAAGAGAACGGCATCAGTTTGGAAAGCCAATTGCTGCGCAGCAAGGAATTGGTTTTAAATTAGCAGATATGGCGACAAGTGTAGAGGCAGCACGCCTATTAACATACCAAGCTGCTTGGCTAGAATCAGAAGGACTTCCGTACGGAAAAGAATCAGCGATGTCGAAGGTGTTTGCTGGGGATACAGCGATGAAAGTAACGACGGAAGCAGTACAAGTATTTGGTGGTTACGGTTATACGAAAGATTACCCGGTAGAACGGTTCATGCGTGATGCAAAGATTACGCAAATTTATGAGGGAACACAAGAGATTCAAAGGCTTGTAATTTCTCGCATGTTAACGAAATAAGAGAAAAAGCGTAGGTATTTTCCTACGCTTTTTCCTTCCAAATGGTAGAGAGAGGTGAAGAGGATGGTTAAGCACAATGTGCATGCGTCTGTAAAGGATGAGAAATTGGTTGCACTAAGGCGCGAGCAGATGATTAAAGGAGCGGTGCAGCTCTTTAAGCAAAAGGGATTTCCTCGTACAACAACGAGGGAAATTGCAAAAGCGGCCGGGTTTAGTATTGGAACACTTTACGAATATATCCGTACGAAAGATGATGTGTTGTATTTAGTATGTGATAGTATTTATGAACATGTAAAAGAACGATTAGAAGAAGTGGTCTGCACGGAAAAAGGAAGCGTTGAAAGTTTAAGGGTAGCCATTACGAATTATTTTAAAGTAATGGATGAGTTGCAAGAAGAAGTATTAATTATGTATCAAGAAGTTCGTTTTTTACCGAAAGAGTCTCTTCCATATGTACTAGAAAAAGAGTTTCAAATGGTGGGAATGTTTGAAAATATTTTAGAACAGTGTACGAAAAATGGCACATTTACATTAACGAAAAAGGAAATTCAACTGCTGGCTCATAATATTTTTATTCAAGGACAAATGTGGGGATTTAGACGCTGGGCCCTGCAAAAACTTTATACATTAGAGGAATATACAGAAATGCAGATTAGGTATGTATTACATGGCGCGCATATGCTTCCGAAATAAAACGATATCCCCCTTCTTTTAGGCGGGAGAGAGCATCTAGCCATGCATAGAAGCGGCCAGTGCCTTTTTTAGCTCCATGCCGAGTGAAACCAGAAGGAGAAAATGAGAGGAAATCCCCACTGATTAAAGTTTCACTTTATATAGTCCCTACAGGTTAATCTTGTAAATAATGGTCTGTAATCACTTTTATCGATTGCTCGTGAAAGTTTCCCGTTTTTTTTGTAGCATATTTGTTGGAGTTTTGTTTATAATGAATAGTATGGATTTTTTTAAACAGGCCGTTATATATAGGATTATATTTTAAGAAAGGAAGTGCCGCATAAGTGGATTTTAAGAAATATTCACCAGAAGAGCTAAAAGAATTATCCATGATTGAAGTTGTACATAGTGTTTTAGAGGATAAAAGACAGGCAACGTCATTCCATGATTTAGTTCAGGAAATCGCTCAAGTGCTGGGACTATCTCAAGAACAAGTTGCTGCGAAGATCGCACAATTCTATACAGATTTAAATATCGATGGACGTTTCATCAATTTAGGAGAAAACCGTTGGGGGATACGTAGTTGGTACCCATACGAGCAAATTGATGAAGAAATCTTACCTCAGCCAAAGCCTAAGAAAAAACGTAAGGTTGAAGAGGAAGAAGATTTTGATGACTACATTGAAGAAGACGAAGACGACTTCGACGGTGATGACGAAGAAGATGATGATGTAGAAGATTTGGACAAGGTTCTTGACGAAGACGATGATCTTGATGATTTAGATGAAGATGATGAAGAGGAAGAATTCGCTGACGAAGAACTTGAGTATGATGAAACAGAAGAAGAAGAGGAAGAAGTGTAGTTCTTGACTTTTTATTATCGTCCATGTAGAATCATTTTTGGGCTCTTTAAAACAGGACGATAATACTTTTAAAGTGTAAATATAAAAGAAAATTGCTCCCTACTTATTACTTTTCGTGATGAGGGGAGCAATTTTCTTTTTTGTTTTTTGTTTAGAAAATAAAAAGAGTCTAACAATAAGATAGATAAGGTGTTATCTACATACGTTGCGCTTTGCAACGGTGATTATATAACAACAAAGTAGAAGGGAGTACTTTTATGACTAAGTATATTTTCGTAACAGGCGGTGTAGTATCTTCTTTAGGGAAAGGGATTACAGCAGCATCTCTTGGAAGACTTTTAAAAAATCGTGGTTTAAACGTAACAATCCAAAAGTTTGACCCATACATTAACGTAGACCCAGGGACAATGAGCCCATACCAACACGGTGAGGTATTCGTAACAGATGATGGCGCAGAAACAGACTTAGACCTTGGTCACTATGAGCGTTTCATTGACATTAACTTAAACAAATACAGCAACGTAACAACAGGTAAAATTTACTCTTCTGTTCTTCAAAAAGAGCGTCGTGGTGAATATTTAGGAGGAACAGTTCAAGTTATTCCTCACATTACAAATGAAATTAAAGAGCGTGTATATCGTTCAGGCCGCGAAACAAATGCGGACGTTGTTATTACAGAAATCGGGGGAACTGTTGGTGACATCGAGTCTCTACCATTCCTAGAAGCAATTCGCCAAATTAAGAGCGATATTGGTCGTGACAACGTAATGTATATTCACTGTACATTAATCCCGTACTTAAAAGCAGCGGGTGAAATGAAAACAAAACCAACGCAACATAGCGTTAAAGAACTTCGTAGCTTAGGTATTCAGCCAAATATTATCGTTGTTCGTACAGAATTGCCTGTTTCTCAAGATATGAAAGACAAACTTGCTTTATTCTGTGACATCGATACAAAAGCAGTTATCGAAGCGCGTGATGCAGATACGTTATATGCAGTTCCATTATCGCTTCAAGAGCAAAATATGGACCAAATCGTTTGCGATCACTTAAAACTAGACAATCCAGCTGCAGATATGACAGAGTGGACTGCATTAGTTGAAAAAGTACGTAACCTATCTAAGAAAACAAAAATCGCTCTTGTTGGTAAATATGTAGAACTTCAAGATGCATACATTTCTGTTGTAGAAGCACTTCGCCATGCAGGATATTCATTTGATACAGATGTAGAAGTGAAATGGGTAAATGCTGAGCACGTAACAGCAGAAAACGTAAAAGAATTAGTTGGCGACACAGACGGTATCCTTGTACCAGGTGGCTTCGGCGATCGCGGTGTAGAAGGGAAAGTCGCTGCAATTCAATATGCACGTGAAAATAAAGTTCCATTCTTAGGAATTTGCTTAGGAATGCAACTTGCATCAATCGAATTTGCACGTAACGTATTAGGATTAGAAGGGGCTAACTCTTCTGAAATTAATCCTGACACGCCTTATGCAATTATTGACTTATTACCAGAACAAAAAGATGTAGAAGACTTAGGTGGCACACTTCGTCTTGGTCTATACCCATGTAAGCTTACTCCAGAAACAAATGCTTACAATGCGTATAATGAACCAGTTGTATACGAGCGTCATCGTCATCGTTATGAGTTCAACAACGAATTCCGTAAAGACATGGAAGGCGCTGGATTTATCTTCTCTGGTACAAGCCCAGATGGTCGTTTAGTAGAGATCATTGAATTACAAGATCACCCTTGGTTCGTGGCAGCACAGTTCCACCCAGAACTTGTATCTCGTCCAAACCGTCCACAACCATTGTTCCATGATTTCGTAAAAGCTTCTATTACGAATAAAGAAAGCAAGTAATAAAAAAGGCGTCCAAATTTGGACGCCTTTTTCTTTTACTCATATTCGTTTATCATTTCATCAATTGTAAATTTTAATCCGTGATAAGCAAATAGGGATAAGATTAAACTTGGGAACCCATAACGGTTGCCTTCATCATTCGGGATTAAACCTTTTAGCAATTTTGTATCAATATGTACATCTGTGAATTGTTCTAGTGAGACTTCGCCATTTTGGATGGCTGAAATACCAACAATGGAGTGTCCTTCTTCTTGTAGCTGCTTCGCTAATGAAATAATATTTTCATCTGTTGAAAAACGACTGATAAGAAGTACGCGGTCTGCCGATGTCACTTCTGCTTTTGTACCATTTTCGATTAAGCGCTTTGCATGTTTTAGCGGCTCTGCGCCGTGTAATGCTTCCGAAACAACGCCGTCCATTTCGTTTGTACCGTGTAAATAAACGATGCCATCACCAACTAACGCTTGCGCAAGTAGACGGGCACTATCTTCTATATTCATCTCTTCTTTTTGAGAAATCTTTGTGAAATAGCCGCTTAGCTGAGTAGAAAAAATTTTTAACATTGTATTGCTCCTTTCGATTGTATTAAGGCGGCTTTCATTATAGCTTATTTTTTTAGAAAGGCGAAGTAATAGAGGTAGCATAACAAAATAGTAGGCGGTAAAATAAGAAAGAAATGGGAAGGAATTTGGTAAAGAATAGCGAAAATAAATCGAATAAGATATAAGAAGCTTTTAATCTTGTATTTACACAGAAAGGTTGGGGACTATGGAAGGGAAAATTTTAATCGTTGATGATCAATACGGCATTCGTGTGTTATTGCATGAAGTGTTCCAAAAAGAAGGTTATCAAACGTTCCAAGCAGCAAATGGATTTCAAGCTTTAGATATTGTGAAAAAGGATAATCCAGATTTAGTTATTCTAGATATGAAAATTCCAGGTATGGATGGTATAGAGATTTTAAAACATGTGAAAGAAATTAACGAAGATATTAAAGTTATTTTAATGACTGCTTATGGGGAGTTGGATATGATCCAAGAAGCGAAAGATTTAGGAGCTTTAATGCACTTTGCTAAGCCGTTTGATATTGATGAAATTCGCCAAGCAGTACGAAATGAAATCGCTGTAGAGGCTTAAAAATGAATTTTTTATAAAAAATATGAAAAAAAGCGTTTACATGGACTGATGAGCAGGTGAATACAGTTGAGTTTTTGAGTACAAGTTGTTATCCTATTGAGTGTAGAAAAAAGTCCGGTATGTAGATATACATATTTTACCTTATTCTGGTCATACTACCAGCGATAAGAACTTATCGGATACAAAAAACGTTTTTTAGGAGGATTCATCATGCCTTTAGTTTCCATGAAAGAAATGCTAAACAAAGCACTAGAAGGAAAATACGCAGTTGGTCAATTCAACATGAACAACTTAGAGTGGACTCAAGCTATCTTAGCTGCTGCGGAAGAAGAAAAATCTCCTGTAATCTTAGGTGTATCTGAGGGTGCAGCTCGTCATATGACTGGTTTCAAAACAGTTGTAGCTATGGTTAAAGCTTTAATCGAAGAAATGAACATCACTGTTCCTGTAGCGATTCACCTTGACCATGGTTCAAGCTTCGAAAAATGTAAAGAAGCAATCGATGCAGGTTTCACATCTGTAATGATCGACGCTTCTCACCACCCATTCGAAGAAAACGTTGAAACTACTAAAAAAGTAGTAGAATACGCACACGCTCGTAACGTATCTGTAGAAGCTGAGCTTGGTACAGTTGGCGGACAAGAAGACGATGTAATCGCTGAAGGCGTTATCTATGCTAATCCTGAAGAGTGTAAACACCTTGTTGAAGCAACAGGTATCGATTGCCTAGCTCCAGCTTTAGGTTCTGTACACGGCCCTTACAAAGGTGAGCCTAACTTAGGATTTAAAGAAATGGAACAAGTTCGCGACTTCACTGGTGTACCTTTAGTACTTCACGGTGGTACTGGTATCCCAACTGCTGATATCGTAAAAGCTATTTCTTTAGGTACTTCAAAAATCAACGTAAACACTGAGAACCAAATCGAGTTTACAAAAGCTGTTCGTGAAGTATTAAACAAAGATCAAGAAGTTTACGATCCTCGTAAATTTATCGGACCTGGCCGCGAAGCTATCAAAGCAACTGTTATTGGTAAAATTCGTGAATTCGGTTCTAACGGTAAAGCGTAAGAATAAAATTCCGTTTTGGAAACCGTCTAGTCTTTTAGACGGTTTCCTTTCGTTGTATAATGAAAGCGTGAACAAGTCTTAAGATTAAATGAATTGCCAATTTATTCACATGAACTGTAAGGAAATGTGAAAATGGAAAATGGTGTGAATGATTCTATTAATAAACGTTATCATGTATCTAAGATGAATTGACGAGTATAGCTTGACGGGCAGTTAGTCTTCATCTACTCGCCTAAAGCCTACCTATTTTAAGGTGAGGGCTTACCGCTTGTTAAGTTGAGGAAAGGGAAAAGTCAAAAATGATTGGCTCTTTTGTTTTTCTTGATAGTATGCTGAACAAATGAGATTCTTAAGGAAAATAAATACATTCATAAGAAGGGAGCTCAACATGGAAAAGTTGCTGATTGAAGGTGGAAGACCTTTAAACGGATCAATTCGCGTGAGCGGTGCAAAGAACAGTGCTGTTGCTCTAATTCCAGCGACCATTTTAGCTGATACTCCAGTGACCATCGGTGGTGTACCTAATATTTCAGATGTGAAGATGTTAGGAGACCTATTAGAGGAAATTGGAGGAGTTGTAACGTACAATCAGGAGGAAGAGATGACGGTTGATCCTTCCAAAATGGTTGCTATGCCCTTGCCGAACGGGAAGGTAAAAAAATTACGTGCTTCTTATTACTTGATGGGCGCTATGCTTGGCCGCTTTAACAAAGCTGTAATTGGGCTTCCTGGTGGATGTCACTTAGGGCCAAGACCAATTGATCAGCACATTAAAGGATTTGAAGCATTAGGTGCACATGTGACAAATGAGCAAGGTGCAATCTATTTAAGAGCGGATGAATTACGAGGAGCTCGTATTTATTTAGATGTTGTTAGTGTAGGAGCAACGATTAACATTATGCTAGCAGCTGTGCGTGCAAAAGGTAGAACGGTGATTGAAAACGCTGCGAAAGAACCAGAAATTATTGATGTAGCAACATTACTAACAAGTATGGGGGCACGAATTAAAGGTGCTGGTACAGATGTGATTCGTATTGATGGTGTGAATTCTCTGCACGGTTGTCACCATTCTATTATTCCAGACCGAATTGAAGCGGGTACGTACATGATTTTAGGAGCGGCGTCTGGTGGAGAAATAACAGTTGATAATGTAATCCCGCAACATTTAGAGTCAATCACTGCAAAATTACGAGAAGCTGGTGTACAAGTTGAGACGAACGATGATCAAATTAAGGTAAATGGGGATCGTAAGTTAAAGATTGTTGATATAAAAACACTTGTGTATCCAGGATTTCCGACAGATTTACAGCAACCTTTTACAACTCTTTTAACAAAGGCGCATGGAACGGGAGTTGTAACGGATACGATTTACGGTGCTCGTTTTAAACATATTGATGAATTGCGCCGGATGAATGCACAAATTAAGGTAGAAGGCCGTTCTGCTATTGTGACAGGACCTGTTGCTTTGCAAGGAGCAAAGGTAAAAGCGAGCGATTTACGAGCGGGTGCTGCACTTGTAATTGCAGGATTAATGGCTGAAGGGATTACAGAAGTGACAGGGCTTGAACATATTGACCGAGGTTATGAAAATATAGTAGACAAGCTTAAAGGTCTTGGTGCGAACATTTGGCGAGAACAAATGACGCGGCAAGAGATTGAAGAAATGAAAAATGCATAATTTGCAAAGATTGTTGGCAATGTACTCTTGATATGGAGTTTTGCTTATTATTGCAAAATGAAGATGAAGTGGTGGTGCTTCCGTTAATGGGGGACGAAGAATTACTGCTGACGGAAGCTACAATTTATAGAAGGAACCGGTTCACAAAATACGGCATAAATATTAAGACTTAAAGGAGAGGGATTATTGTGGAAAGAAGTTTATCTATGGAGTTAGTACGTGTAACAGAGGCTGCAGCATTATCATCAGCGCGTTGGATGGGACGCGGAAAAAAAGATGAAGCAGACGGTGCAGCAACATCAGCAATGCGCGATGTGTTCGATACAATTCCGATGAAAGGTACAGTTGTAATTGGTGAAGGGGAAATGGATGAAGCGCCAATGTTATACATCGGGGAAAAATTAGGTACAGGATACGGACCGCGCGTCGATGTTGCAGTTGATCCGTTAGAAGGAACGAATATCGTAGCAGCTGGAGGCTGGAATGCACTTGCTGTTATTGCGATTGCGGATCACGGTAATTTGTTACATGCTCCTGACATGTACATGGATAAAATTGCAGTTGGACCAGAAGCAGTTGGTGCAGTTGATATTGACGCACCTATTATTGATAACTTACGCGCTGTTGCAAAAGCGAAAAATAAAGATATTGAAGATGTTGTAGCAACAGTTCTAAACCGCCCGCGTCACCAAGCGATTATTGAAGAAATTCGCAAAGCTGGCGCTCGTATTAAATTGATTAATGATGGCGATGTAGCTGGAGCAATTAATACAGCATTTGATCGTACAGGTGTTGATATTTTATTCGGTTCTGGTGGTGCACCTGAAGGCGTTCTTGCAGCAGTTGCATTAAAATGTTTGGGCGGGGAAATTCACGGGAAGCTTCTTCCTCAAAATGAAGCAGAATTAGCTCGTTGTAAAAAAATGGGTATTGAAGATATAAATCGTATCCTTCGTATGGAAGACTTAGTGAAAGGTGACGACGCAATCTTTGCAGCAACAGGCGTAACAGATGGTGAATTACTACGTGGTGTTCAATTTAAAGGCAGTGTTGGTACAACAGAATCCCTTGTTATGCGTGCAAAATCCGGAACAGTTCGTTTCGTTGACGGACGCCATAGCTTAAATAAAAAACCAAATTTAGTAATTAAATAAAGAGAAAACAGAAGCAATATAAAAAGCGGAGACAAATTTTCTTGTCTTCGCTTCTTTTATTTGTGTTACAACGTATTGATTAAAACTGGATAAAAGGGTTACAATAGTGAATATTACCCTACTTGAACTTATTGCCTTTCATTATTATGTATTTGCCTTCCGTATATTTTCCCTTTACCCATGTGAAAAGAGAATAATGTCAAAGTGTGGTGTCTGAATGAATTTGTCAATTGCAGCATTAGAAAACATGAAATTAAAAGAGTTATACGAGCATGCGAAAGAATTTAAGATTTCGTATTACAGCAAATTAACAAAGAAAGAGTTAATTTTTGCTATATTAAAAGCTCGTGCAGAAAAAGAAGGTTTCTTCTTCATGGAAGGTGTACTCGAAATTATTCAATCAGAAGGATTTGGGTTCCTACGTCCAATCAACTATTCTCCAAGCTCAGAAGATATTTATATTTCAGCTTCGCAAATTCGTCGTTTTGATTTGCGTAATGGAGATAAGGTTTCTGGTAAAGTACGCCCGCCGAAAGAAAACGAACGCTATTTTGGATTGCTGCAAGTCGAAGCAGTAAATGGTGATGATCCAGAATCAGCAAAAGAGCGTGTGCATTTCCCTGCATTAACACCGTTATATCCAAATCGTCAAATGAAATTGGAGACGGAGCCGAAGAAACTATCAACACGCATCATGGATTTAATTGCACCAGTTGGATTTGGACAACGTGGTTTAATTGTCGCGCCTCCAAAGGCTGGTAAAACGATACTATTAAAAGAAATTGCTCATAGTGTCACAACAAATCATCCAGAAGCAGAATTAATCGTACTTTTAATTGACGAACGTCCAGAGGAAGTAACGGATATTGAACGTTCTGTTAAAGGTGATGTTGTAAGTTCTACGTTCGATGAAGTACCGGAAAACCACATTAAGGTGGCTGAGCTTGTATTAGAACGTGCGATGCGTCTTGTAGAACATAAAAAAGACGTTATCATTTTAATGGATAGTATTACCCGTTTAGCACGTGCTTACAACCTTGTTATTCCACCAAGTGGACGTACATTATCGGGTGGTATTGACCCAGCTGCGTTCCATAGACCAAAACGATTTTTCGGGGCAGCTCGTAACATTGAAGAGGGCGGTAGCTTAACGATTTTAGCAACAGCACTTGTTGATACAGGGTCTCGTATGGATGATGTTATTTACGAGGAGTTTAAAGGAACAGGTAATATGGAACTTCATTTGGATCGCTCGTTAGCTGAGCGTCGTATCTTCCCAGCGATTGATATTCGCCGTTCTGGTACGCGTAAAGAAGATCTATTAATTCCGAAAGAACATTTAGACAAGCTATGGGGCATTCGCAAAACAATGCGTGATACACCAGACTTTGTTGAAAGTTTCTTACGCAAGATGCGTCAAATGAAAACAAATGAAGAATTTTTACAAAACATTGTTGCAGATTCCAAAAGATATGTAACAACGAAGTAAAGGGAAACGGTGATGACTCGCTTATTTTTATGCTAAGCGAGTTTTTTCATGTCTTTTTGTGGAGAAGTTTAGCTAGTTAGAGTTAAATGAGCCGTCTTCGCTTTTAGGTATATCCAGTTTCAGCGGCAAGAATGGTCGGTGGCTTCGCGTCTTCCTACGAGGCAAAAGGCGCCTCTACGTCAGAAGCTCCATCCCCCTCTCATTCTGAACGAGCCGCTTTCGCTTTTAATTTATAAAAGACAAAAACAGGTAGTTGCAAAATGAAGTTAGCCTTGTTATAATTTCATCATATGTGTTTCATCATTATAGTTGTATTCGCAGCTAAAGATGAAAAACTCTGTTTCGAAAATGATTCAGGGCGGAAGGAGATGAAAAGAATGAAAGCAGGAATTCATCCGGATTACAAGAAAGTTGTATTCATGGACACAAACACAGGCTTCAAATTCTTAAGCGGATCTACTAAAGGATCTAGCGAAACGGTTGAGTGGGAAGATGGAAACACTTATCCATTACTAAAAGTTGAGATCAGTTCTGATTCTCACCCATTCTACACTGGACGTCAGAAGTTTGCTACTGCAGACGGACGTGTTGACCGCTTCAATAAGAAATACGGTCTTAAGTAATAAAAAACATAAAACAGGCAAGTGTATCTATTCGCTTGTCTGTTTTTTTTGCGAAAATATTAAACCTTTACCCTACTTTGGATAAAAAAGTAGATGAAAGGAGAGCTCCATGTACTTAATAAATCAAAACGGTTGGGTTGAAGTGATTTGCGGAAGTATGTTTTCTGGAAAATCAGAAGAGCTCATCCGCCGCGTGCGCCGTACACAATTTGCAAAGCAACATGCGATTGTATTTAAACCATGTATTGATAACCGTTATAGTGAAGAAGATGTTGTATCACATAATGGATTAAAGGTAAAAGCAGTTCCTGTTTCAGCTTCAAAAGATATATTTAATCATATAACAGAAGAAATGGACGTTATTGCAATTGATGAGGTGCAATTCTTTGATGGGGACATTGTGGAAGTGGTGCAAATATTGGCAAATCGTGGCTATCGTGTCATTGTAGCCGGTTTAGACCAAGATTTCCGTGGTCTACCATTTGGACAAGTTCCTCAGCTGATGGCGATTGCTGAACATGTAACAAAATTGCAAGCAGTTTGTTCTGTATGCGGGTCTCCAGCAAGCCGTACACAACGTTTAATTGATGGAGAACCGGCTGCATTCGATGATCCAATTATTTTAGTTGGGGCTTCAGAGTCATATGAGCCGCGTTGTCGTCATTGTCATGCAGTACCTACAAAACAAAAATAAGTAAAACTCGCTACAATAGGGCGGGTTTTTTTCGAAAATAGATGAAGAGTGGGGCGGGCTGCCTGCACCTTTAAAATAATATCTAGTTTCGGTGGCAAGCTCTTCGCGTCTAAGAACCTTCCGCAAAAAAGGCAAAGAGCGCCTTGTGTGCGAAAGAACCTTAGCCGGTCAGAGCTGAACGAGCCACCTACGCTTTTAAATAATATCTAGCTCCGGCGGCAAGAATGGTCGGTGGATTCGCTTCTTCCTGCGAGGAAAAAGGCGCCTCTATGTCAGAAGCTCCATCCCCCTCCCATTCTGAGCGAGCCGCCTGCACTTTTAAAATAATAATTTGCGTTTTTTTGATTAAGTACCATATACTATTTGTATTAAAGACTAGGATGTTGAGGTGAATGATGTGTTAGATCGTTTGCAAGCTGTAGAAAATCGTTATGAGAAGTTAAACGAGCTGTTAAGTGATCCAGAGGTTATTAGTGATTCGAATAAACTTCGTGAATATTCAAAGGAACAATCTGATATGCAAGAAACGGTAGAGGTGTACCGTGAGTATAAAGATGTTCGTGCGCAATTACGAGATGCGAAGGCAATGTTAGAAGAAAAGTTAGATGCTGACATGCGTGAAATGGTAAAGGAAGAAGTTTCTGAGTTAGAGGGACAAGAGAAAGAATTATCAGAGCGTCTGAAAATTTTACTTGTTCCAAAGGACCCGAATGATGATAAAAACGTTATTGTGGAGGTTCGTGGTGCTGCTGGTGGCGATGAGGCTGCTTTATTTGCTGGTGATTTATACCGTATGTATAGCCGTTATGCTGAGGTACAAGGTTGGAAAACTGAAATTATCGAAGCGAGTTATACAGAGTTAGGTGGATATAAAGAGATTATCTTTATGATCAACGGTAAAGGCGCTTTCGCAAAGTTGAAGTTTGAAAATGGTGCACACCGTGTGCAACGTGTTCCGGAAACAGAATCTGGTGGACGTATCCATACTTCTACAGCAACTGTAGCTGTATTACCGGAAGCAGAAGAAGTAGAAATCGATATTCATGAAAAAGATGTTCGTGTTGATACATTTGCTTCTAGTGGTCCTGGTGGACAAAGTGTTAATACAACGATGTCAGCGGTACGTTTAACGCATTTACCGACTGGTGTAGTTGTATCTTGTCAGGATGAAAAATCGCAAATTAAGAACAAAGAAAAAGCAATGAAAGTATTACGTGCACGTGTTTATGATAAATTTAGACAAGAAGCGCAAGCTGAGTACGATCAAAACCGTAAACAAGCTGTTGGTACGGGAGACCGTTCAGAGCGTATTCGTACGTATAACTTCCCGCAAAACCGTGTTACAGACCATCGAATCGGTTTAACGATTCAGAAGCTAGATCAAATCTTACAAGGTAAGTTAGATGATTTCATCAATGCCTTAGTGATGGAAGATCAGGCGCAAAAGATGGAGGCAGCTGAGTAATGCGTGTCTATGAAGCCCTGAAATGGGCTTCTTCTTTTTTACAAGAAAATGGGCGAGATGAAAATGCGGGAGAAATTGTCCTTTGTCATGTATTAAAGACGAATCGAACAGGCTTAATGATGAACATGCGTGAAGAAATGTCTGAGGAACAACAGAAGACGTTTACGAACTTTATCCACAAACATGTAGGTGGGATTCCTGTTCAATATATGATGGGATATGAAATGTTTTATGGTCGTTCGTTTTTCGTAAATGAAGAAGTATTAATACCAAGACCAGAAACAGAAGAGCTTATAGTAGGTGTATTAGATAGAATCCAGCGTATGTTTGGTAAGCAGGAACTGCATATAGCTGATATTGGTACGGGAAGTGGAGCAATTTCAATTACGCTCGCTTTAGAAAATCAAAATCTTCATATGTATACAGTAGATATCGCACAGGAATCTATTGAAGTTGCGAAAGAAAATGCAAAAGCATTAGGTGCAAATGTAACGTTCTATCATGGTGATTTATTATCACCGTTTTATGAAACGGGGCAAAAATTAGATGTTGTTGTTTCGAATCCCCCGTATATTCCAGAAGAAGACTGGAGAGGCCTTTCTCCGGTTGTAAAAGAGCATGAACCGAAGCGTGCGCTTGTTGGCGGGGAAGATGGGCTTGATTTTTATCGCCGTTTTATGGAAGAGTTGCCAAACGTCTTGCAAAGAAAAGCAATTGTTGCTTTTGAAGTAGGCATAGGGCAAGGTGAAGATGTTAAAAGGTTATTGCAGCAGACATTTCCGCATGCCCATGTAGAAGTTGTATTTGATATTAACGGAAAAGATCGTATGGTATTTGCGGAAATGGAGTAAGGATAGAACCTTACTCCATTTTTCTATATAATCCATTTTGCCTTTTCAACATATAAGTCGCGGCTATGAAAAATAAAAGGTGACCTGCCCTCGTTTTCTCCTTCTGTTTTCATGTGGCATGGGAAGAAAAAAGGACCTTGCCCGCATCTATGCATGGCTAGATGCTCTCTTCCACCCAAAAAGAAAGGTTTTAAATCGTTTTTTTCAATTTGTATTTACTACACTCGAAAGTTTTTCTATAGATTTAGAATTTAATAGTTTAGAAAGAGGTAAGAGTGTCTACACTGTTTACAGAAGGGACGGTGTAGGAGATGAAAAAACAAGCGATTGCCTATTTTCTTTTATTATTAATTGGTGCACAGTTACTTGTGCAGTTTGGATATATGAAAGTTGATGCGAAGGGAAAAACTGTTATTCCGAAAGAAGCTGTTCGATTACGTATTTTAGCAAATAGCGATTCGAAGGAAGATCAGGCGCTAAAACGTAAAGTGCGCGATGAAGTAAAGACGCAAATTGATGGTTGGGTAGCAGATTTGAAATCGTTTGAAGACGCACGTCGCGTTATTCAGAGTCACATCCCAGAAATTGAAAAAACGGTTGCTAATACGTTAAAACGCGAAGGAAGTAAAGAATCATTTCAAGTTACATTTAGCAAAAACATTAAATTTCCTACAAAAGTATATGGGAATTTTATTTATCCAGCAGGGGAATATGAAGCAGTACTCATTTCAATTGGAAAAGGCGAAGGGGCAAATTGGTGGTGCGTGTTATTCCCGCCAATGTGTTTTCTAGATTTCTCTAGTGGATCGGCTGTAAAAAAAGAGGAGCATGTTGTAAAAGCAGAATCAATGGATGAGGAAGAACAGCCAGTAAAAATACAGGAAGAAAAAGAAGAGGTATCGGAAAAACAAAATCAAGATGTTCTGTCGAAACAAAAAAAGGGACAAGAAACATCGAAAAAAGAGGTTATTTCAAAAGTACAAACTCCTGTGAAAGAAACAAATGAAAAGATTGCACAAGAAAAAAGCGTAAAACAGGGAGAAAAACAGCCTGTGGAAAAAATAGAAAAGCCTCTGGAGAAGAAACAAAAACAAACAATTGAAACAGTAGAAATAGAAGAGCAAGAGGAAAAACCGAAAGTGAAATTATTTATTGTAGAAGCATTCACATCGTTATTTTCTAAATAAGTACTAGTTTGGAATCCTTCCTCATATATAGAAATGAGGAGGGATTTGTTGTGAAAAAGACTTATTTTGCTACAAACGCTGATGTTGAGAGATTACATTCTTTTTTCGGACAAGCTAATAAAAAAGATGATAAAATAAATGAGTTATACGAGCAATTTATGATATTGGAAGATGACGGAGAGATACAAGCTGTAATTGGTTATGAACAAAAAGGAGAAAATGCACTCATTCGTTCTTGTTTGTTCACACCTATTGTGGATAACAAGACTTTCTTATATTTTTTTGAAATGTTTTTGCAGTATATGAAAGAGAAAAGTATGGGGCAAGTATATTTACTCACAAATCATCCACAATCTGTGACGATCTTTCAGTTTTTTAACTTTATAACTGTGGAAAAACATAAAGTTCCAGAGGATATTCAGCAGTTAGAACATTTTTGTGAAAATATAAAACAGCAGAATGTAATAATACTAAATTGTCAGCTATTCACAAAGTTATCCACTGATTAATTGGGTTTATCCACATTTTGTGGATAAACCTTGTTTGTCTTTTGGATAAATCTCATAGTAAACTAAATATAACAAGTATTTCATGGGAAAAAAGGACGTGGGAAAAAATGCATACAAATATGTGGACTGTGGATAATGTTGTGGAAATAAAAAAAGATTATCCACAATTACAAAAAGCAGCAAAATTACTAAGGGAAAATGAAGCGATTGCTTTTCCGACAGAGACGGTATACGGGCTAGGAGCAAATGCGATGAATGATGAAGCAATTGCGAAAATTTTTGAAGCGAAAGGCAGACCGAGTGATAATCCACTGATTGTCCATATTGGTTCTAAATCGCAGTTAAAAGGAATTGTTAGAGGAATACCAGAGGTTGCAGAAGTCTTAATGAAGCACTTTTGGCCGGGACCATTAACAATTATTTTACCGAAAAAAGAGGGGATTTCTGAAAAGGTTACGGCTGGTTTAGATACAGTTGGAGTTAGAATGCCGGATCATCCAGTGGCGCTAGCTCTTATTGAAGAAGCGAATGTACCTGTTGCAGCACCCAGTGCCAATCGTTCTGGGCGTCCGAGTCCAACACTAGCATCTCACGTATATGAAGATTTAAATGGAAAGATTGCTGGTATTGTTGATGGTGGTGCGACTGGCGTTGGGGTTGAATCAACGGTAATTGATTGTACAAGTGAAGTACCGACGATTTTACGTCCAGGTGGAATTACGAAGGAGCAGCTAGAAGAAGTGATCGGAACTGTTTCGTTAGATCCTGCGCTAAAAGATGAGAAAGAAAAACCGAAGGCACCAGGGATGAAATATACACATTATGCACCGAAAGCACCACTTAGTATTGTTGAAGGGTCTCGTGATTTTATTCAACAGCTTATAGATCAGAAGAAAGACGAAGGGTATACGGTAGGTGTATTAACGACAGAAGAATATCAACATGAATATAAAGCGGATGTTGTATTGTCTTGCGGAGTGCGAAGTGATTTAGCAAGCGTTGCAACTAAATTATACGATGTGCTGAGAACATTCGATGCCAGCAAAGTAGATGTGATTTTTAGTGAGTCATTTCCGAATGAAGGAATTGGAAATGCGATCATGAACCGTTTAACGAAAGCGGCAGGGCATCATATTATTATTGAAGAGTAGGCGAGTTGAAAAATTAAAACCTATTTTTTAGGGTGGAAGAGAGGATCCGCTCATGCATAGAAGCGGTCAGTACCTTTTTGGCCCCATGCCGAGTGAAACCAGAAGGAGAGAACGAGCGCGGGGTCACCTTTTGTTTTTCATGGCCCTAATGTGAATGTTGAATAATTGAAATGGATGTATCCTGTAAAAGCCCGATTAGTGGGGCTAATAATCAGTGGGGGATGAAGAAAATTCCCACTGATTAAAGTTTCACTTTATACAGAAAAATTTCGTAGATTCTATTTCTCCTCGGATGAGCATATTGTGAAGTAGCAAGTCCGAGGAGGGACATGGATGACGGTTGAACAACTAGTACCTTTGATTATAATGGCATTTGCCTTAGGGATGGATGCATTTTCTGTAAGCCTCGGCATGGGTATGATAACGCTCAGAATGCGACAAATCATTTATATCGGTATGACAATAGGGCTGTTTCATATTGTTATGCCGTTTCTCGGTATGATACTAGGTCGTTTTTTATCAGAGAAATTTGGGCATATTGCGACTGTTGCTGGGGCTATTCTGTTAATTGGATTAGGATTTTATATTGTGTATTCTTCCATTTTAGAAAGTGAAGAAACAAGGTCTGCTCCGGTGGGAATTAGCTTATTGGTATTTGCATTTAGTGTAAGTATAGATAGCTTTTCAGTTGGGCTCAGCCTCGGGATTTACGGAGCGCAAATGGTTGTAACAATATTGATGTTTGGATTGGTCAGTATGATATTAGCATGGGGTGGTTTACTTATTGGAAGACATGCAAAGCATATGCTCGGTACATATGGTGAAGTACTCGGCGGTATTATTCTTGTTGGGTTTGGATTATGTCTTCTTTTTCCAATATAATCTTGCTATCATATAAGAAAATGGTACATTTAGTTTTTGACATTTTTATCAAGATAGTTATGTAGGTTTATTGTTTGCGGGGCTATTTTATAAATAGTAGTACTTTGCTGGATGAAATGAAATTGGGAATGATAACGGAAGCCTCTTTCCTGTACAACCTTACTGTTTCTATTATTGCTTGTCGTACTAAAAATAACTCTAACTCTTATACATAGAAGGGATGGTACAAGTGACAAGAGTAAAACAAATTTTGGGTATTATTATTAGCTTTTTCGTATTTTGGTTTAGTATGCTCGGTGTACAAATGTTTGCTGAGTTTTTAGATATAAGTTCTTTAAAATTTATTGAGGGAAAAACAGAGACGGCTCGTATGTTTTATTCGCCGTATCCATTTTTTATCGTTTTTCTTATTACATTGCTCTCTTTATATTTCTTTGTTGTAAAGCTTGGAAAACCGAAGAAGGAAAATGCGCCTACGCTAGAAGAAAAGCGTGAAGAAATATAAAAAAAATCCCCTGCTTATAATGGCGGGGGATTTTTTGTTGTGGAATGAACGAGCTGTCGCTACTTTTAAATTGGCCTTACAAGCTCAAATTGTTCTCCTAATTTTGCGTAGTTGTGTCCTGCTAGGCGGCTTACTGGTTTTAGTCCTTCTGCATGAATTCGTCCGTTTTCATATAAATGTTCTGCGACGTGGAACCGGACAACGCGGCCGATAAGAAGGTCACATGCTGGGGAGTCTTCTGTTCCACCTAGTGGGATGGCGCGTTCTAATACGCACTCCATTCGAATATTCGCTTCTTTTACGCCTGGTACGGAGATGACATCACTTTCGATCGGGGTTAGTTTCGCTAATTCAATTTCACTTTGATTTGGAGGGAGGTTTGCAGCGGTTTCGTTGATGGCCTCCACATAGGATTCGTCGGAAATATGTACAACAAATTCACCTTTTTCAATGGCGTTTCGAGAAGTATCTTTTCTTTCTCCTCCTTTACGTTGTACGGAAACAGAAATGAGCGGCGGATTAGCAGCAACGATATTAAAATAGCTATATGGAGCCCCGTTTAAAACACCATCTTTTGTTACAGAAGTTACGAATGCTACAGGGCGCGGAATGATACTCCCTGTTAATAATTTGTAATTATCTTTTTCTGTTTGTTCGTTTGGATTAATCGAAAGCATATTTGTAATCTCCCTTCCTCGATATGAATACTTCTTTGTTTGTTTACAAGATAATGGAGGGAAACTCCTGCTAAAAAAATATTTTTTTGACGGTTTTTGTAAATGAGAAAAAAGAATAGGAGTAGATTCCAGCTTGGAATCTACTCCTATCATTAATAAATATATAAATACATTTTGATTTTTCAACATATAAGTCGCGGCTATGAAGAATAAAAGAGGATCTGCACTCATTTTCTCGCTTTGTTTTCACTTGGCATGGGGCTGGAAAAGGATCTGACCGCTTCTATGCATGGCCGGATGCTCTCTCCCACCTAAAAAAAGTTTTTTTCAATTTGCACTTATATATCTTGAAATTGAGATAACTGATTAAAGTAAAACGTAAGCGCCAGGTCCAGTTAACGCAACGCCAACTGCAATAGCGATTAAGATCATGTTATATTCAAACCCGTTTTGTGTTACCCAGTAGCCATTTTTTCCGTGTACAGTAAAGATTGCAACTAGCATTGTACCAATGATAAATAATGAGCCAACCCAAGTGAAGATACCTGCAGCGAATAAGAAACCACCTAATAGCTCAGTTGCGCCAGCCATAAATGCCATGAATACGCCAGGGCGTAAGCCGATTGATTCCATCCAGCCGCCTGTTCCTTTCAGACCGTGACCACCAAACCAGCCAAATAATTTTTGAGTACCGTGACCCATGAATGTAATTCCGATAACAAGACGAATAAGAAGAAGACCGATGTTCATCATTTATAAAACCTCCAAAAAGTTATTTACTTACCTTATGTAAGTTATAATAAATGAGTTACTTACTTTAGTCAAGTGACTTTCTTATGAAATTCGAAGAAAATTTTACAAATCAATAATAAAAAATAAATATGTTGTAAAGACCTCTAGACAAGTGGAGGAGAAAAAGAGAAAATACAAGTAAGAAGTTAATTCTCATCATTGTTATTCAGACAATCTGAATTGACTGGAATTTTGCAAAGCGATACAATAAGGGTCTATTGGTAATAACGTAATTCTTTTCGAAAGCGTTTTTACAATATAATATTTGAAGTGTGAAGTCTTACGTGTATCTCAATCTTTACTAGGGATTGCCCTATACATTTTCAACCTAATTATAAGGAGGACTATCCTATGTTTAAAAAATTATTTGGCCTTGGTTCAAAAACAAATGTAGAAACACTCGTAGCTCCATTAACTGGAGAAGTGAAAAATATTGAAGAAGTACCAGATCCAGTATTCGCTGGTCGTATGATGGGCGACGGTGTTGCAATCGTTCCTACTGAAGGTGTAGTTGTAGCACCAGTAGATGGCGAAATCGTACAATTATTCCACACAAAACATGCTGTTGGAATTAAAGCGAAAAACGGTACAGAAATTTTAATCCATGTTGGTTTAGAAACTGTAAAAATGGAAGGCGAAGGTTTCGAAGCCCACGTATCTGAAGGACAAGCTGTGAAAGCTGGCGATAAATTAATTTCTTTCGATTTAGAATTAATTCGCGAAAAAGCAAAAAGCACAATTACTCCAATTGTTATTACAAATACAGATGCAGCTGAATCTATTAATACAACTGTAGGTGTTTCAGCTACAAAAGGTTCAACAGAAGTAATGAAAGTTACAATGAAATAATGATTTTTTGTAAGGAATCCATTTTATATGAAATGGATTCCTTATTTTATTTAGTCATAAGTTTTTTTCGTGGGATGTTTTAGTGATGTATGGTACTATATTGAAGGTACTTGGAACTAGGGTTTCACATATATGTGGATAAGGCGTATTTCTCTTAGAAAAAATAAAAGGGAAATGCGCCTTTTGTATGTTCACATTTCTTTTGTTCCATTGTAATGTACGTTATGATGAATGTAGGACATTCACCATAAGGAGTGGATTTGGATGAAGCGAGTGTTGTTTGTTTGCACTGGAAATACATGTCGTAGCCCAATGGCAGAAGCGTTGCTTCGTCACTATGGGGAAGGGAAATTTGAGGCGAAGTCTGCTGGTGTTTTTGCCAGTTTTGGAAGTGATGCATCTTTACATGCAAAAGATGCATTAGCAGAAAAGGGGATTAAAGTAGCGCATGCTTCGCAGCAAATAACGAATGAATTACTTGAGTGGGCTGATATGGTACTCACGATGACGGAAAGCCATAAACAACTTGCGGTTGAATATCATCCGAGTGCTAGGGAGAAAGTGCATACATTCTATGAATTTGTAGAGGGTACAAGTAAAGATATTTCAGACCCGTTTGGCGGTTCTCTTTCTATTTATCAATCAACATTAGTAGAGATGGAAAAACTTGTACAAACTTTATTGGAAAAATATTCAGAAGGTTAATGTTTCGTGTATAATACGATATTGGAGATGACCTTGCTTGGAATGAGCAAGTGAGTATCAAACTTTTGCAATCATTCATCAGTGGGGATAAGTAATCCTACCTGATAGAAGTTTCACTAAAATTTTGGAGGGGTCAAAATGAAAGTAGTAGTAGCATCTGATCACGGTGGAATGAATATCCGTAAAGAAATCGTAAGTTTATTAGAAGAATTGAATATTGAATATGTTGATTTAGGATGTGAATGTGAAGCAGGTTCTGTTGATTATCCTGATTTTGCATTTCCAGCGGCAGAAATGGTTGCAAATGGTGAAGTAGACCGTGGTATTTTAATTTGTGGAACAGGTATTGGTATGTCAATTGCAGCAAATAAAGTACACGGTATTCGCTGTGCGTTAGTACATGATACATTTAGTGCAAGAGCAACAAGAGAACATAATGATACGAATATGTTAGCGATGGGTGAGCGTGTAATTGGTGCGGGTTTAGCGCGTGATATCGCAAAAATTTGGCTAACAACTGATTATGAAGGCGGACGTCACGAAAATCGCGTAGGGAAAATTAAAACATACGAAGCGAAGTAATCTTCTATTAGGACATACTATAATTTGTTGAACCAATCTGTGGAAGGAAGAGGCGTCATGACGGAAATAGTAAAAATGAAAGAGCAGCTACAAATATCGCTTTCTGATTTTCAAGAGCAAGCTTCTTTACAAAGCGGGCAAATTTTTGTAGTGGGCTGTAGCACGAGCGAGGTGCTCGGAGAGAGAATTGGGACATCAGGAACGATGGAAGTGGCGGAAGCGATTTTTTTTGAGCTAAAACAATTTCAAGAGCAAGCTGGTATAGAGTTGGCATTCCAATGTTGTGAGCATTTAAATCGTGCTTTAGTAGTAGAGAGAGAAGTAGCAATGAAGTATCAATTTGAAATTGTAACTGTTACGCCTGTTAGATCAGCCGGTGGTGCATTAGCAACATATGCCTATCACAATCTAAAGGATCCTGTAGTCGTGGAATTTATAAAAGCAGATGCGGGCATGGATATCGGTGATACATTTATTGGTATGCATCTAAAACATGTTGCGGTTCCAATTCGTACACGTGTAAAAGAGATTGGAAGTGCACACGTAACGATGGCTAAAACACGTGCGAAACTTATTGGTGGGGCACGTGCTGTATATGCGGCAGTAGAAGAAACAGTTACCTGTAGCTAAAAATAAAGAAGAAACAGAAATACTGTATCCTTTATATAACATGTAAAGAGGTATGTAGTCTGACTTCGTAAAGGATAAAAGAAAAGACCGAACTCGGTCTTTTTTTCTTTTATGATATAGAAAGTCATGTTAGAATGTAGTTGAAAACATGAAGGTTCTAAAGAATTACAACTTGAATTTTCGTTTTTTCTCAATAAATAAGAAAAAACTATCGGGAATCAGTGTAATTCGTTCAGAAAAGGGGGATTTTGGTGGATCATTTAAAACGTCAAGATGAAAAGGTATTTGCTGCAATTGAAGCAGAACTAGGAAGACAGCGTTCAAAAATTGAATTAATTGCCTCAGAAAACTTCGTAAGTGAAGCTGTAATGGAAGCACAAGGTTCTGTTTTAACAAACAAGTATGCAGAAGGATATCCTGGTAAACGTTACTATGGCGGTTGTGAGCATGTAGACGTAGTAGAGGATATTGCACGTGATCGCGTAAAAGAAATCTTTGGCGCAGAGCATGTGAACGTTCAACCACACTCTGGTGCACAAGCGAACATGGCTGTATACTTCACGATTTTAGAGCAAGGCGATACAGTACTTGGTATGAATTTATCCCACGGTGGTCACTTAACACACGGAAGCCCTGTTAACTTCAGTGGGGTACAATATAATTTCGTAGAATATGGCGTTGATGCTGAATCACACCGCATCAATTATGATGATGTGTTAGCAAAAGCAAAAGAACATAAGCCAAAATTAATCGTTGCAGGTGCAAGTGCGTACCCTCGTGTTATCGATTTCAAGAGATTCCGTGAAATCGCAGACGAAGTTGGTGCATACTTAATGGTAGATATGGCACATATCGCAGGTTTAGTTGCAGCAGGTTTACATCCAAACCCAGTACCACATGCACATTTCGTTACAACAACAACACATAAAACATTACGTGGCCCACGTGGCGGTATGATTTTATGTGAAGAAAAATTTGCAAAGCAAATTGATAAATCAATCTTCCCTGGTATTCAAGGTGGACCACTAATGCACGTAATTGCTGCGAAAGCTGTTGCATTTGGTGAGACACTTCAAGAAGACTTTAAAACATATGCACAAAATATCATTAATAATGCACAGCGCTTAGCAGAAGGTCTTCAAAAGGAAGGACTTACACTTGTTTCTGGTGGAACGGACAACCATCTTATCTTAATCGATGTTCGTAACCTAGATATTACAGGTAAAGTTGCAGAGCATGTATTAGATGAAGTTGGTATTACTGTAAACAAGAACACAATCCCATTTGAAACAGCAAGCCCATTTGTAACAAGCGGCATACGTATTGGTACAGCGGCGGTAACATCTCGTGGCTTCGGATTAGAAGAAATGGATGAAATTGCAGCAATTATTGCTCATACGTTAAAAAATCATGAGGATGAAGTTGCATTAGAAGAAGCACGTAAGCGTGTAGAAGCATTAACAGATAAGTTCCCAATGTATACAGATCTATAATAGATTAGATGAAGACTGCTGAAGCATATATTGTTTCAGCAGTCTTTTTTTCATTTGAAACACAAGTTCTTAATAGATAGTTTTTCAGAATACCTTCTATAAGTGATAGTTTCTACCGTAGAAGATATGAAATTGTAGTTTTCTCTGTCTGCGAGTGGCAGGATAAATGGGTTTTAAGATAGTAAAATTTGGATATTTCCACATAGGAGAGCGGGTTAGCTAAGTGAGAACATAGATAACTTCCGAAGTATGTATACAAACAATGAATAATTTTTGGATATATAATGAAGGATACGACTTCCATAATTGGTAAAGATATTAGGTAGGTTCATAATAGATTTGAAACTTTTCCAAATTTGCCCTTGAATATTAGTAGCGTTTTCTTTACAATCGTAAATAGTGTAAAACGGCGTGTACGCACGCATGAATATCATCTGAAGGAGAGATTCACATGGGAAAACTGTATGTATTTGATCACCCGTTAATTCAACATAAGATTACATATATTCGCGATAAAAATACAGGTACAAAAGAATTTCGTGAATTAGTGGATGAAGTAGCAAGCTTAATGGCATTTGAAATTACACGCGATCTTCCACTTGAAGAAATCGAAATTGAAACACCTGTAAGCAAAGCGAAAACAAAAGTGATCGCTGGTAAAAAGCTTGGTCTAATTCCGATTTTACGTGCAGGCTTAGGAATGGTAGACGGAATTCTGAAATTAATCCCAGCAGCAAAAGTAGGACACGTTGGTTTATACCGTGACCCAAAAACATTGCAACCGGTAGAATACTATGTGAAACTTCCAACGGATGTAGAAGAACGTGACTTTATCGTACTTGATCCGATGTTAGCAACAGGTGGTTCTGCAGCTGAAGCAATTAACTCTCTGAAAAAGCGCGGTGCGAAGCAAATTAAATTAATGTGTATCGTAGCTGCACCAGAAGGAGTAAAAGTAGTACAAGAAGAACATCCTGATGTTGATATTTATGTGGCGGCATTAGATGAAAAATTAAATGACCATGGTTATGTTGTTCCAGGTCTTGGCGATGCTGGTGACCGTTTATTTGGAACGAAGTAAGACAACAGACGAGAGGGAATTCCCCACTCGTCTTTTTTGTATAAATATTGAGGGTAGGGGAGGAGTATGGTGTTTTTTGTATATGCAACATAACTTGCATATTTTTCACATATAATATAGAAGTCAAACGTCTAATAAGCCCTATATTATAGAAGAAAAACGTTATATCGTAAAAATATAATAGTGACAAACTTGTGAACTTTTTCTTCTATTATAAGGAGAAAACTTGAAGAAATCAGATATCTTTGACCAGTATTTAGAAGGGGAACGTTTTCATTTTTGGCAAGAAATTACTAATACTCAAATTTTTTGATTTTTTACGATTTCTCGTTGACAGTGCTAATACCCTATTGTATGCTAACTACGGGGATGGATGGTAGGGCTTTCAGTGACAAATTTGCATCTATTCCGTGACGAAAAAGTAAACTTTTTATTTTGTATAGAATTTATGCAAGAAAATGAGTTATTATTAACACATCGTGAATGAGGGTTACATATTGGAGGGATGAATCCTTGCAAAAAAACGATCGCAACCCGGTAAAAGCTTATGCTTTAATGTCAGGTATTCTTGCTCAATTAGTTGGTTCCATTCTTGTTGGAATTTTTGGTGGGCAATGGATTGATAGTAAGGTTGGAACGTTTCCGTTGTTTCTTATTATAGGCTTATTGCTAGGATTAGGAACAGGGATTTACGCAATGATTCGACTCATTCGACATTACTATTCGGGAGAGCAATGATGATAGACGTACATGGACTTGTCCACAGACAAAAGAAATATATGTACTACTTGCTTGCGCTTCTAGTGCTAGGATGGGGATTTACCTCTTACAAGGATGTATTTCTTGGACTGATTATCGGAACGATTTTCAGTTTTCTTAGTTTGCGCATCATTGCACGTAGAACAGACAAGCTATTAGATCGCGTTACAAATGGAGAAAACGTGAAATTTAAAGCAACGGCTGTTAGTACATATTCGAGATTTGCCACGATTGGGTTATTAATTTTATTTGCCGCGAAATATCAGCATTTAATTGCGATGTGGAGCTTAGGTGTAGGATTGCTGACAGGATATCTTGTCATGATCATAGATTTTCTTTATTTAGAGTATAAGAGCAGGGAAGAGAGGTGAATTACTAGTGGAACACGGTAAATTAGTTGAATTTCTAGGTTTAACGTTCGATTTGTCCTCAGTCATGATGGTTACTGTGGCAGCAGTTATTGTTTTCTTAATCGCTGTTATTGGAACTCGCACATTAGCTCTTCGTCCAACAGGAATGCAAAACTTTCTTGAGTGGATTTTAGACTTTGCGAAAGGGATTATTAACAGTACGATGGACTGGAAAACAGGTGGACGCTTTTTAACACTCGGCGTTACACTTATGATGTTTATTTTCGTATCAAACATGCTCGGCCTACCATTCATGTATTCAACAACTGAGGCTGGTGAACACATTGCATGGTGGAGATCGCCAACGTCTGACCCAGCAGTTACATTAACATTAGCCGTGATGGTAGTTACCCTCACCCATTATTATGGAATTAAGATGAAGGGTACAAAAGAATACTTAAAAGGATTTTTCCAACCTATGAAGTTCTTATTTCCTTTAAAGGTTATTGAGGAATTTGCTAACACATTAACGTTAGGTCTTCGTCTATTCGGTAACATCTATGCTGGTGAGATTTTATTAGGATTACTTGCTAAATTAGGCGGAAGTACAGTACTTGGAGCATTAGGTGCTATTGTGCCGATGTTAGCATGGATGGGATTCAGTGTATTCGTTGGTTCAATCCAAGCGTTTATCTTTACAATGTTAACGATGGTTTATATGGCTCATAAAGTAAGTCATGACCATTAATATACTTTAATAAGTAAGTAAAAAAATCTATTTTTTTATAATACAAAGGAGGACAAATTAAATGAGTTTAGGTGTAATCGCAGCTGCAATTGCAATTGGTTTATCAGCATTAGGTGCAGGTATTGGTAACGGTCTTATCGTATCACGTACAATCGAAGGTGTTGCTCGTCAACCAGAATTAAAAGGCGCACTTCAAACAATTATGTTCATCGGGGTTGCATTAGTTGAGGCACTTCCAATCATCGGTGTAGTTATTGCATTCATCGTAATGAACAAATAAGGGAGACTCCCCTTACATAGATGGCGAAGAGTGTTTTTGGACTTTCTTCGCCATTGCTTTATGAACGAAATGGTTGTCTTTTTTTTCATATAGTCAATTTAGATATCACGAAGGGAGTGAATCCTTGTGCCAACTTTAATTTTAGGAGCTGCCATTCCATTTGGAACGATTGCTTATACATTGTTAGTTTTCCTAATTTTATTAATCATGCTACGTAAATTTGCTTGGGGTCCTTTGATGGGAATTATGAAGGAACGTGAAGAGCATGTTGCTAGTGAAATCGATGCTGCAGAACAAAACAATGCAGAGGCGAAGAAATTAGTAGAAGAACAACGTGAAATGTTAAAACAATCACGTGTTGAAGCACAAGAGTTAATCGAAAGAGCGAAAAAGCAAGCAGAAGATCAAAAAGATGTTATTGTTGCTGCTGCAAAAGAAGAAGCAGAATCTATTAAAGCATCTGCTGTACAAGAAATTCAACGCGAAAAAGAGCATGCGATTGCTGCTCTGCAAGAACAAGTCGCTTCTTTATCTGTTCAAATTGCTTCTAAAGTAATTGAGAAAGAATTAAAAGAAGAAGACCAAGTGAAGTTAATTCGCGATTATATTAAAGAAGTAGGAGAAGCGCGATGAGCAATGAGATTGTAGCAAAACGTTATGCTGTCGCTCTTTTTCAAATTGCAAAAGAAAAACACGTATTAGAAATGTTTGAGGAAGAATTACGCCTTGTACAAAACGTTTTTGTAAAAAACGGAGAACTACATAGCTTTTTAACACAACCAAACATTTCAAAGGAGCAGAAAAAAACGTTTCTTTCTAACGTGTTTGCTTCTGTTTCTGAATCAATTTTAAATACGTTATATATTTTAGTTGATAACAAACGTATTGAAATTCTACCTGAAATTGCAAATGAATATGTTGCTCTTGCTAATGAAGAACGTAACGTAGCTGATGCAACTGTATATTCAGTTCGTCTTCTATCAGAAGATGAAAAGCTTAACATTGCAGAATCATTTGCAAAAAGAACAGGAAAAGATGCAATCCGTATAAAAAATGTTGTAGATGAAGATTTACTAGGCGGCATTAAAGTACGCATTGGAAATCGCATTTATGATGGTAGTTTACAAGGAAAATTAGCACGTATTCAGCGTGAACTTATGAAGAATAGATAGGGGTGAAGCACATGAGCATCAGAGCTGAAGAAATTAGCGCACTGATAAAGCAACAAATTGAGAACTATCAGTCTGAAATCGAAGTTAGTGATGTTGGTACAGTTATCCAAGTTGGTGACGGTATCGCGCGTGCTCATGGTCTAGATAACGTTATGGCTGGTGAACTTGTAGAGTTCTCTAACGGCGTTATGGGACTAGCACAAAACTTAGAGGAAAATAACGTAGGTATCATTATTTTAGGACCTTACACAGAAATCCGTGAAGGTGACGAAGTTCGTCGTACTGGTCGCATCATGCAAGTGCCAGTAGGAAAAGAACTAATCGGTCGTGTTGTAAACCCATTAGGTCAACCAGTAGATGGTTTAGGCCCAATCAATACAACAAGCACTCGTCCAATCGAAAGTCCAGCACCAGGTGTAATGGATCGTAAATCTGTTCATGAGCCACTTCAAACAGGTATTAAAGCGATCGATGCTCTTGTACCAATCGGTCGTGGTCAACGTGAGTTAATCATCGGTGACCGTCAAACTGGTAAAACAGCAGTTGCACTTGATACAATCTTAAATCAAAAAGATGAAGATATGATTTGTATCTACGTTGCAATTGGACAAAAAGAATCTACAGTACGTAACGTAGTAGAAACACTACGTAAGCACGGTGCGTTAGAATACACAATCGTTGTAACTGCATCAGCTTCTCAACCAGCTCCATTATTATACTTAGCTGCTTATGCTGGTGTAACAATGGGTGAAGAGTTCATGTACAATGGTAAACACGTATTAGTAGTATATGATGACTTATCAAAACAAGCAGCTGCTTACCGTGAGCTTTCATTACTATTACGTCGTCCTCCAGGTCGTGAAGCATATCCAGGGGATGTATTCTACTTACATTCTCGCTTACTAGAGCGTGCGGCAAAATTAAGTGATGCAAGAGGCGGCGGTTCTTTAACAGCTCTACCTTTCATCGAAACACAAGCAGGGGACGTATCAGCTTACATTCCAACAAACGTAATCTCTATTACAGATGGACAAATCTTCTTACAATCTGATTTATTCTTCTCTGGCGTACGTCCAGCGATTGATGCAGGTACTTCAGTATCTCGTGTTGGTGGATCTGCTCAGATTAAAGCGATGAGTAAAGTATCAGGTACACTTCGTCTTGACCTTGCGTCTTATCGTGAGTTAGAAGCGTTCGCTCAGTTCGGTTCTGACCTTGATAAAGCAACACAAGCGAAATTAAACCGTGGTGCTCGCACAGTTGAAGTATTAAAACAAGGATTACACAAGCCGTTACGAGTAGAGAAACAAGTTATTATTCTTTACGCTTTAACACGTGGATTCTTAGATGATATTCCAGTAGCGGATATCACTCGTTTTGAAGAAGAATTCCATGCTTGGTTAGATTCAAATGCAGCTGAGCTATTAAGTGAAATTCGCACAACAAAGAAACTTGCGGATGACGACAAATTTGCAGCAGCAATCAACGGATTCAAAAAAGTATTCGTAGCTTCTGAATAATAAAAAGCGGAAGCGGCTTCTGCCGCTGAAACTAGATTATATAAACAGGCAATTCTTACAGGAATTGCTGACGGTTATGTAGAGGAAAAGAGTAGGTGCACCTATTCTTTTCCTTCAATCATGAGCAAGAATATCTTGCAATGTAGATTAGAAAGATGAACGAAAAGGATTCTTACTAATCGTGCCAACTTCCGGAAAAAAGGTGGTGAAAACCTGTGGCATCTTTACGCGATATAAAAGCGAAAATTAACTCGACTAAGAAAACGAGTCAAATTACGAAAGCGATGGAGATGGTATCTGCATCGAAGTTAAGTCGTGCAGAGCAAAATGCTAAATCTTTCGTTCCGTATATGGAAAAGATTCAAGAAGTAGTAGCGAGTATTGCGCAAGGTAGCAAAGGGATCAATCATCCAATGCTAACAGCGCGTCCTGTAAAGCGTACAGGATACATCGTTATTACATCTGATCGCGGACTAGCAGGTGGTTATAACAGTAACGTATTACGTACAGTAAGTAACGTAATTCGTGAACGTCATAATATGGATTCAAACCAATATTCAATTATTGTGCTTGGACGACTAGGACGTGATTATTTAAAACGTCGCGGCTTTAACATTATTGATGAAGTAGTTGGATTATCTGACCACCCATCATTTACAGATGTTAAAGACCTTGCTTCTCGAGCAATCGCGATGTTCGCAGATGGTGCTTATGATGAACTGTACATTTACTACAATCATTTTGTAAGTAAAATTTCACAAGAAGTAACGGAAAATAAAATTTTACCGCTTACGGAAGTGACATCTGACAAACCGACGACAGCTTATGAATTTGAACCTTCTGAAGAAGATATCTTAAAAGTGTTATTGCCACAATACGCAGAAAGCTTAGTGTACGGTGCATTACTAGACGGTAAAGCAAGTGAACACGCAGCGCGTATGACAGCAATGAAAAGTGCTACAGACAACGCGATGGAAGTTATCGATTCACTTACACTTTCATTCAACCGTGCTCGTCAAGCAGCGATTACGCAAGAGATTACGGAAATCGTTGGTGGCGCAGCAGCGTTAGAATAGTAATATAAGGCGGAAGCGGTTCGTTCAGAATGGGAGGGGGATGGAGCTTTTGACGTAGAGGCGCTCTTTGCCTCGCAGGAAAAAGCGAAGTCACCGAGCATTCTAACCGCTGGAGCTAGATTAATAAAAAGCGGAAGCGGCTCTTTTGGAAGAGTCGCCCAAGCTATACTAATAAAAAATGAAAGCCGACTCTCATAGAAAGCTGGCTAATTTAAAGAAAGCTAGGAGGGAACCCGATGAATAAAGGGCGCGTTACGCAAATCATGGGTCCGGTTGTAGACGTTAAGTTTGACGGCGGAAAGCTACCTGAAATCTACAATGCCCTTAGAATTAAACAAGACGCAGTTAACTTAACTTTAGAAGTTGCACTTCACTTAGGTGATGATACAGTTCGTACAGTTGCGATGTCTTCCACAGACGGACTTGTTCGTGGTACTGCAGTAGAAGATACTGGCAAAGCGATTTCTGTTCCAGTTGGTGATGCAACACTTGGTCGTGTATTTAACGTATTAGGTGATGCAATTGACTTAGATGGTGAGGTTCCAGCAGATGTACGCCGTGATCCAATTCACCGTCAAGCACCTGCATTCGAAGAGTTATCTACAAAAGTAGAAATTCTTGAAACTGGTATTAAAGTAGTAGACTTACTTGCTCCTTACATTAAAGGTGGTAAAATCGGTCTATTCGGTGGTGCCGGTGTAGGTAAAACAGTATTAATTCAGGAATTAATTAACAACATCGCACAAGAGCACGGTGGTATCTCTGTATTCGCTGGTGTAGGTGAGCGTACTCGTGAAGGTAACGACTTATACCATGAAATGAGCGATTCTGGCGTAATCAAGAAAACTGCGATGGTATTCGGACAAATGAACGAGCCACCTGGTGCACGTCAACGTGTTGCATTAACAGGTTTAACAATGGCTGAACATTTCCGTGATGAGCAAGGACAAGACGTACTATTGTTCATCGATAACATCTTCCGTTTCACGCAAGCGGGTTCTGAAGTATCTGCCCTTCTTGGTCGTATGCCATCTGCGGTAGGTTATCAGCCAACACTTGCAACAGAAATGGGTCAATTACAAGAACGTATTACATCTACAAATAAAGGGTCTATCACGTCTATCCAAGCGGTATATGTACCAGCCGATGACTATACTGACCCAGCACCAGCTACAACGTTCGCTCACTTAGATGCAACAACAAACTTAGAGCGTCGTTTAACACAAATGGGTATTTACCCAGCGGTAGATCCATTAGCATCTACATCTCGTGCACTTTCTCCAGAAATCGTAGGAGAAGAGCATTATGAAGTAGCTCGTCAAGTACAGCAAACTCTTCAACGTTATAAAGAGCTTCAAGATATCATCGCTATCTTAGGTATGGATGAGATCTCTGAAGAAGATAAGTTAGTTGTACAACGTGCTCGTCGCATTCAGTTCTTCTTATCACAAAACTTCCACGTAGCGGAGCAATTTACAGGTCAAAAAGGTTCTTACGTACCTGTAAAAGAAACAGTTCGTGGTTTCAAAGAAATTCTAGAAGGAAAATATGATGACCTTCCAGAAGATGCATTCCGTCTTGTTGGTAGTATTGAAGAAGTTATTGAAAACGCGAAGAAAATGATGGCGTAAGGCCTTAGGAGGGACGAATTATGAAGACATTTCCAGTCAGTATTGTAACTCCTGATGGACCGGTTTACGAAAAAGAAGTAGAAATGGTAAGCGTGAAGGCAGAAAGTGGGGAAATGGGGATCTTATCAGGTCACATTCCAACTGTTGCACCGCTGAAAATTAGTGCGGTTCGTTTGAAAAATGGCGGTCACACTGATTATGTAGCAGTAAGCGGTGGCTTTATCGAAGTTCGTCCAGATAAAGTAACAGTATTAGCACCATCTGCTGAAGAAGCAAACCATATCGATATTCATCGTGCAAACGAAGCGAAGCGCCGTGCTGAGCAACGTATGCAAGATAAACAAGTACATGTTGACTTCAAGCGTGCAGAACTGGCGCTGCAGCGTGCAGTAAACCGTTTGAACGTTTCTGATATGAAATAAAAAAATCCGTAAAGGTTCATTCCTTTACGGATTTTTTATGCTGTGATGTTAAAGTACTGTAAAAGAAAAAGGTTAAGTATAAAAAAGCTCTCTCAATCAACATTTCCCTATATTTTAAAAAATGGAAAACTATGTATCATAAAAATGGTATAATTATTATGTTTCTACTTAGAAACTCGAGACTTTGGTTGAACAAAAGGGGATGAGAATTTGATTAGTGAAATGAAACGAGAAGCTTTGCAATCATTGAAGGGGAGATGGGGACTGGGTATAGGTTCGACAATTTTATATTTTATTTTAAACTATCTTATATCGATAATCCTCGGACTTATTATAATACTGCCTTTTGCTATTGTATTTTTATTAGTAGTCGATTATACAACTATATTTGAAGGGGAAGAGATGGGAATCGGTGTAGGTCTTGGCATTGTGATGTTCTATTTACTTATAATAATTGCTAATATTGCATCATATGGTATTATGGCGTATGGTCTCACGAGCGTGTATGTACAGATCAGTAGGAGAAAAGATGCTTCACTAGATGCTTTATTTGAAGGATTCCGTGGTTTTAAAAGAATGTGGAATGCTGCGAAACCAATGTTCTTAATCTTTTTATATTGTGGGATTTGGATTCCTGTTGTAGTAATCAGTATCTTTTTTTTGTTAGCACAAGTTGGTAATGGAGCTGGAGAAGGATTAGGTATTGCCTTTTTAGTTCTATTGATTATTGCATTTATTATTGTTATTATTATTTATTTTTCTTATACAATGACATATTATGTTATGATAGAACATCCGGAATATGGTGTTTTACAAGCGATGAAAGAGAGTAAGGCAATTATGAAAGGGCATAAAATGGATTTATTCCTTTTATGGTTGAGCTTCATCGGTTGGGCAGTGTTACCTATAATTCCTTTTTTATGGCTAAGTTTCATGGGTTGGAACGTGTTAGCTATGTTTATTTTTGGAATAGGATTTGTTTTGTTATGTCCATATTTTTTAACAACGACAGCGCATTTTTATCAACACATATCAAATAAAGAATTATGATAGGAGTACATATAGAAACGAGATGCACATATGTACTTTATCTTTTTGAATGATGAAAACCCCCAGCATGAACATTAATTGTTCATACTGGGGGTCTTTTGTAGGAATTTCATAAATTCTTTACCGCTTAGCGGTTTGCTAGAGTAATAACCTTGCATATATTTACAGCCATTGTTTTGTAAGAATTGGAGTTGTTCTTTCGTTTCAATTCCTTCTGCAACAACGGAGAGTTGTAATGTATTTGCAAGTGAAAGAATCGTTGATACAATCGCTTTTTCTTCTTCGCGATGTTCAGCCATTTGTGTGAATTCTCTTGGTACTTTTAATGTATTAATTGGATAAAGAGATAGATAGGCAAGTGACGAGTAGCCGGTGCCAAAATCATCGATTGATGTTTGAACTCCGTATTCTTTTAATTGTCTTAGCTTTAATAAAGTTTCTTCTTCATCTATCATGGCGATTCGTTCCGTTAATTCGAGTGTTAAGAATTTGGGCTCCAAGTTTGTTTCTTGCAGTATATTTAGAATTACATCGATTAAGTTATCCTGCTGAAATTCTTTTGCTGATAAATTAACGCTCATATTTAAATCAGTATAGCCAAATTGATGCCAAGCTTGCAGTTGTTGACAAGTCTGTTTTAACATCCAGTGACCGAGCGGGATTATTTGAATCGTTTCTTCCGCTATCGGAATGAACTCACACGGAGAGATAACACCTAGATCTAGATGTTGCCAACGAATTAATGCCTCTGCTCCGATTACCTTTTTTGTGACGACATCGATTTGTGGTTGGTAGACGATAGAGAATTCATGATTTGCTAAGGCAAGCGGTAAGTCTTTTTCAATTCTAGCTTTTCGTTCTATCTTTTCATACAGCTCTTTTGTATAAAAAGAACTACCATTTTTCCCTTTATGTTTCGTTTCATACATCGCCATATCAGCATGCTGCAAAATAGACATCACATCTTCACCATCTTCTGGATAGATGGCGATACCGATGCTTGGTGAGATTTGCAGTAGATGATTTTCAATTTCAAATGGTTTATTCATCGATGATAAAATGTTGTCTGCAACTCTTTGCACTTCAGAGTTTTCTTCATAATCTTCTATAAGAAGTGTAAATTCATCTCCAGCAAGCCGCACAATCTTCACATTTTGTTTTGAAATTTGCTTCAATCGTTTTGCTACAGCAATTAAGAGAAGGTCTCCTATTCGATGTCCCAGAGTATCGTTTATAATTTTAAAGCGATCTAAGTCAAGAAATATAACTGCAAAGGATTCTTGTTCTTTTTTCGCCTTTATAATGGCGGATTCACGGTATTCCTGGAAAGCACGGCGATTTGCTAGTTCAGTTAATGTATCATGATATGCTAGGAAGTTAATTTGCCTTTGTTGTTGTTCACTTTCTGTAATGTCTTTAATCATCAGATAAATTCCTGTAATATGTTCCTTTAATATAATAGGAACAGCTGTAACGTGTAAATAATAAATGTCTCTGTTTTTATGGTATGCTCGTATATCTAAAGAAATAGAGCGTCCTTGTTTTACATGGCGGAATGCGTCGATTACTTTTTGTGAATCCTTTTCATAAACGAGGGAATGACATGGTTTTTGTAACAACTCGTTTGTTTGATAGCCAAGTAATGTAGTTCCGGCATTATTAACATTTAAAAAATCCCCATATAAATCTAATGTGAAAATTGGATCTGGATGATGTTCATATAAAGATTTAAACATTTGCTTGCTTTGAAACAATTCATTTTTTTGATCTACTAAATCTTCTGTGCGTAACTCAATTTGTTTTTCTAGTTCTTGACTGAAATGGAGTTGTTGTAGTAAAAGTCTTTTATTTTGTCTTCGTATTAGCAGGTGGCGAAGTAATACGAAGAAAAATGTGATGATAAAGCCAACTACTAAAACAGGAGAAAAGGTATGTTCCACTAATATAAAAGTAATAAGTGTAATAACAGATATATATGGTAACGATAAACGAATTGTTTCACCAGATTTAGGTGTTAATAATACTTGGCTAGGTTTCTGTTTTGCATTTGTACGAATGAGACATGCAAATGTAACCATCATGAATAAAGCTTGATAAAATGGTGCAATAATAAACATAGAGTATCCAGGTTTAATATATTTAATGTAAGCATAAACCGAATCTAGAATGGCATAAAAAATAAGAGCACTACTAAGTAGAGCAGCAACCTGTTTTGACATCAAAGATAGCGGACGGAATAATAAGCTAATTCCTATTAATAAAAATACTAAATCTGCCATTGGATACATAAGTAAAACAAATGGAGCTATAGGAGACATTATATTTGTATGAATAACATTCGAAATAAAAAGGTAATAGCATATTGTAAATAAAGCCGTGACAATGATGCAAACATTACATAAGGTAAAGAGTTTTTTCCATGTTGTACTTTCATACATCAGTGTATAAAAGAATGCCACTATGTAGCTGATTAAAAATAATAAATAAAAGGCATCAGACGGATCAACAAATGTATAATATTCGTGCAAAATGAAGCGTTGATAAGCAACGATGATATCACCGATAAAATAAAATACCGAACCAATTGTTAATGACATCTAAATTTTATAATAATGCCCTTTTTTATTGCGTGAAAAATAGAGCAAATAACTACAAATTATAATGTCGAGCGAGATGGTCGTTAAGCCTGTGATCATTTGAAATGGAATAGAGTATTTTGAATAAAAAAGTAATCCTATATAGTGAATCATAAGGTATAACAATAAAGAGCCTATAAGGATGGTTAAATGTGTGTGATTCTTTGTTTTCACTAAATTCACCTGCGATATAGACGAGTATAAAGCGTCTTTTCTATTTTCTTGAAGAAGTTGCTTGATACGTATATGCAGTGTCCATATTTTATTTTACACATTTATGACAAATTGTAAAAATGAGGGGAGAGTTGAGTGGTTATTAAACTGGTTAAAATGACTGTAAACCAAGTAGTATGAGGGAAAATCTCACCTTATGTTACTTGGTTTTTCTTTTTCCCAATATATCGACATAGGAATTTGAAGTTTGTTATAATGAACGTAATAGTTGCATTATTTAGAAAAATTTAAAAATAATAAATAATGCAGGTGAGACATATTGTTTACTAAGTGAACTTGTTCTTAATTTAGGGGGGAGGGCTTCAGGGTGGCAAATGTATATGAAAATAGTTATATGATTGTTGGCATCTTTTTACTATTGGGCATATTACTGCCGGTAGTGGCTCTTACATTAGGCAAGCTGCTGCGCCCACATAAACCAAGTGCAGCAAAGGAAACGACGTACGAAAGCGGAATTGAACCCTATCATGATGCAAATGTTCGTTTTCATGCTCGTTATTATATTTTTGCATTATTGTTTGTCATTTTTGATGTGGAAACTGTATTTTTATATCCGTGGGCTGTCGCATATGACAAGCTTGGTTTGTTCGCGCTTATTGAAATGTTGATCTTTGTCATTATGTTGCTCATTGGTTTGGCCTATGCTTGGAAAAAGAAGGTGTTACAATGGTTATAAATTTTGAAGATTTACATCCAGGGGAACGAGCGGAATTAGAGAGAAATATCTTTTTTACAACACTTGAACAGATAAAAGGATGGGCACGTAGTAATTCTTTATGGCCGATGACATTTGGACTTGCATGCTGCGCGATTGAAATGATGGGAGTTGGCTCATCGCATTATGATCTAGACCGGTTTGGGTCATTTTTCCGGACATCGCCGAGGCAATCAGATGTCATGATTGTTTCAGGAACAGTAACAAAGAAAATGGCACCAATTGTGCGTCGTTTATACGATCAAATGCCAGAACCGAAATGGGTTATTGCAATGGGTTCTTGTGCAACAGCTGGTGGCCCGTATGTGAACTCGTATGCTGTTGTGAAAGGGGTGGACCAAATCGTACCGGTAGATGTGTACATTCCAGGATGTCCCCCGAACCCAGCTGCTTTAATTTATGGGATTAATAAATTAAAAGAGAAGATTCGTTACGAAGCAAAGACTGGAAAGCAGGTGACGAATAGATGAGCGATCCGAATAAAGAGATAGAGGACATGAAAAAAGAGGCGGCAAGACATGCGAAAGAAGAAGCGCGGAAACGGCTTGCTGCTAGGCATGAGGTGGAAATGTCTAAGAGTGAGGTACAAGGAGAAGAAAAAGAGAAAGCGCTACCAAAAGAGGCGGAGATAAATATAGAGGAAGCAAAACGACTTGCCGCAGAGGCAGCAAAAGCAAAGGAGGCAGCGTTAGCGAAGCAGAAAGCAA